>DATAAL010000040.1:0-12915 GCA_036260145.1 Longimicrobiaceae bacterium
CGCCCGTCAGCGCTTCGAACGATCCGCTCCCGTTCCGCACCATCAGCGCGGAGCCGGCTTCCGTCCCCATCTCCACGGGCGCGCTTCCGGCCACCGCCACGATCTGGCTCCCGTTCCCCCCCAGCTCCAGCGGCATCGAGATCTCCACGTACTCTCCGGCGCGGTGTCGAACGGTCGCGTCCGCCCGTGCCGCGAGGGAGATCGGCTCCACGATGGTCAGCGAAACGCCGATCTCTCCCGTCTGCGCGGCGAGACCGGGGGCGGCGGCCAGGCCAAGGAAGATCGCGATGAACAGCGTGCGCCGCATGAGCTCTCCAGTGCAGGGTATTCCGCCGACCCTGTGGGAGAATGCGAAAGGCGCGCCAGCACTGCTCAGTGTTAAGTCATTAAGTGACAGTGAGTTGTGTGGATCGTGCCCGCTGACGGCGTGTACGGGAACTGGACGGTGCGGCGTGGAATAAGGGCTAAGTGGTCATGTTGCAAAGGGTTGCGGTAAAGGTAGAAAAATTGGACAGCGGCACCGGTGCTTACCGGTGCCGCTGTCGTGTTTCCGTCATGGAGAAAGCAGCGTCCGTCCGGACGCCGTTACGGCGTGCGCTTCAGGAGCTGGATCGGTGGCGCCTCCACGAGCGGATTGTCGCCGGAGAAGGGGACATCGACGCGCACGCTCTCGGGCTCCGCGCGCGCGCCGAGCGCCTGCAGCGAGGAGGAGGCTACCCGGATCTCGTACTCCCCGGGACGCAGGCGGGTGATGTAGTACTCGCCGTCGCTGAAGGTGGGGATCCGCTGCACCTCCCCGGTGGAGCGCTGGACGATCTCCACGGTCACCCCGCCGACGGTGGGGATCTCCTCCCCGCCGACCAGGACGCCGGCCAGCTCCCGCGTGCGCACCAGGGGGAAGTCCACCCTGCTGTACACATGCGGTGAGGGCCGGAGGAGCACGGACGGGGTGGCGGGGACCCAGGACGGGTCGGGGAGGGTGGTGGTGTCCACGCGCACCTGCACCACCTCGTAGGGGAGGACCGACCAGGTGGCGAACCGTCCCGTCCCGCCGGTACGGGTCCGCAGGCCCCCGACGCCCACGTACACGTCCGGGACCGGGGGGTCCCCGGGTCCCCGGACCCCGTTCCCGTCCAGGTCCTGGAACACCTCTCCCGAGACCCCGGCCTGCCCCATCCCGCCGAAGGGGAGCGGAGTGACCCCCCGCTGCTCCCCGAACGCCACCCCCCCGTCCACCGCGATCCCGCCTTCGGCGCGGCCGTTGCGGGTCCCCACCCTCGCCTGAGCCCGCCCGAAGCCGAGCCGGATCGTGGACCCGATCAGGAGGGAAGGGGACCGGGTCCCGGCGTGGCCACGGGCGGTGAGGCTCAGGATGGTCCCGGCGGGCTGGATGGTGGTGCTCAGCTCCCACTGCCGCAGCCCGGACGCGCCCACGCCCGCGGCCGCGGAAACGACCGGCGCCTCCAGCCAGCGGGGGAGGCCGCGGCTGATGGCGGCGGTCCCGCGGAGGAAGAGGATGTCCCCGGACTCGGTGACGTTGGACTCGTACGCCGTCTCCACCAGCACCCGTCTCACCCCGGTCGCCACGGTGAGCCGCCACCGGTCCACCGCTCCCTGCAGCGGCCCCTCCACCCGGCCGGAGAGGTCGAGCGAGCGGTTGAGCGCGGTCCCCTGGAGACGGAGGCGGAGGGTGGTGTCCAGGTGCCAGCGCTTCCCCGGAGTGGGGAGGAACGACACCGCTCCCGATCCCGGGTAGGCGATCCCGGCGCTCGCTCCACCGGAGATCTTCCCCGCGCCGTAGTTCTGGACCGAGGCGCGCACGAAGGAGCGGTGCATCGTCTGGACCTCCGCCACCCACGCCGGTGCCGGGAGGATGCTCGCCCCTGTGTAGGGACGGTAGGTCACCCCGGCGGTATCGTCCAGGCGGTCCACGCCCCCCAGCAGGGTCAGCCAGCGGGTGGCTCCGTGCCGCAGGTCGAAGTAGGCGACCGACTCGCACTCGTCGCGCGGACACGCGCCCGCGCCCGTGGCGTACTGCCACCGCCCCGCCGGGATCTGGAGGACGGGGACCAGGTAGACGACCTCCGACACCACCCTCTCCCCGGCGGGGCCGTAGAGCCGCACCTGCACCGGGGTGCTCCCGTACTGGAGCGGGACGGCGAGCGGGGACTGCGATGCGGCATCCGAGAAGCCGAGGAGGCGTCCGTTCTGATAGAGCTCGTACTCCCACCCGGGGGGGAGGTGCGGGGCGAAGATCGCCTCCCCGAAGAGGGCGTCGCGCGCGAAGGGGGCGTTGGTGACACTCACTCCCCGGATGGAGCGGGCACGCAGCCCCTCGGTGACGATGTCGCCGATCCGGAACTGCCGGAGGAGGTTGGACTCCGGGAAGACGCGCAGGTAGCTCCCGGTCACCTCTCCCAGCGCCGGCTCCCCCGCGGAGCGGGCGTTCGCGTTGGCCCCGAGCTGCAGCATACCCCCCAGTACGCCGAGCCCCACCCTCGCATACACGTGAGAGGGGATTACCGGGTCGGGGAAGAGGGAAGATACCCCCCACTCAAGCACACCGCCGCCGGTCCGCGGGTGAAAGGGGACGGATAGGGGGCGGGGGCGGAGCTCGGTGCCCCGGCCCAGGATCAGCTCCAGCTCGCGGCGCTCCTGGATGGAAAGGCGCTCCTGCCGGGGAAAGGGTGGCTCCCGGGAAAGGATCACCCGGAGCGTCCCGAGGTCCACCTCCACCTGCGCCTCCAGCAGGTCGGCGATGCGTCCGGTGGAAAGGTAGATCTCTCCCTCGCTGGTGGCCGCATCGTCGGGCGCGAGCGCCACCCGCTTCGCGCCCTGCAGCGCTTTCTGCGGGAGGTCGAGCCACGCGGTCCCGACGCCACGGGGGCGTGCAACCGTGATCCGGGCGCGCGCGGTGTCCACCTGGAAGGGCGCGCCGGTCAGCTCCAGAACCGGGTGGAGGGGGAGGAGGACCTTCCCCTCGGGGGCGAGGAGGGAGGGGACGCTGACGGGAGGGAGGCCGGAGACGAAGATCTCGAAGATCCCCTGTTCGTAGCCCGGCGGCACTTCCTGGGCGGAGAGCCGCAGGTAGGGGAGAAGGAGCGCGCAGAGCAGGAAGAGCAGAGGGGCGCAGCGCCGCCTCGGAGGGCGCGCGCGGACCGGCAGGGGGGTCAGTTCACGACCAGCGTGACGCTGATGGTGCCAGTGTAGCGTCCGGCGCGCTGGCCCGCGGCGGGGAGTGCCTCCCCACCGATGTAGACGGCGTACTCGTCGAAGTCGTACCGGGGGCGACCCGGGCGCACCCTCGAGGGAGTGTCGTTGTACGTGGGCGTGGTGACAGGGTTCCACGTCGTGTACGACGAGACGTCGCACTGGCCGGAGTTGTCGATCTCGCACAGCCCCGCGTAGTTGCCGTTGAAGGAGAGCGGGATCGTCGCGCCGGAGGGTCCGGTGAGGGAAGCCGGAAGGGTGAAGGAGATGTCGACCGCCTTCCGGTTCCTGATGCCCTGGATCCGCCATTCGCCCCCTCCCGCGGTGCGCGGGAGCACCGTGACCGAGGTGGTGCCCGGGATGATGACACCGAAGGCGAGCGGGTTCACTCCGACCGCGCTGAGCGGCGCGGCGAGGATGGTGAGGGAGGTGAGAAGGCCGCCCGTGGAGGACGGCTTCGCTCCCTGCGCTCCGAGGGGAGCGACCAGGCTGCAGGCGAGTACAAGGATCGCGCAGAGCCGCAGGGAGCGCAAGACCATATTACCGGACGGGAAGGGTACCTGTAACCGGTGGCGCCTTGACCGGCCCCGTAGCCGGGAGGTCGGGCCGCTCGGTGTCGAAGGTGTAGCGAACCGTGTAGCCGGTGCGGAGGGCCCCCGCCGGGAGCGCGAAGACGAAGCGTCGGCGGAGCGTGCGGTACACGGCGAGAGCGTCCTCCACCTCACCTGCCACCCGTCCGTCCGGTCCCACGAGCTGCGCGCGGACGCGGCCGAGGTATGCGGCTACGCCCTGGCGCGCCACGTCGAAGGTGACCTCCACCTGATCGTCCTTCATCTCGGCGCTCGCCGCGGTGACGCCGAGTCCCGTGGTCATCGTGCCCTTGCGGAACATCACCGCGGTGGCGATGACGGTCTCTACGTTGAGCTGCACCCGGACATCGCCGCTGGTCTGCTCGATGGGGGGCTGGCCGCCGCGGGAGCGGACCAGGACCCTGCCCCAGTACTCGCCCTCGGGGAGGGTAGCGGGCGGCTGCACCAGGACCCGGAGCACCTGCCGCTGTCCGGGCTGGAGCACCATGCGGCGGGGAAACGCGCGCATCCAGGGGACGATGGACGGCTCGCCCGCCGGCGCGGTGTCCCGGAGCTCCACGTTCACGGTGCCGTTGGCGTCCGAGATCGGATAACCGAACGCGAAGGTGACCTCGACCTCCTCGGGGCGGGTACCGCCGTTGAAGAGGATGAGAGTTCCCGTTTGGGAACGTGAGTCGATGAACAGGGCGGAGGGGCTCACGGTGACTGCAGCCGCCCGCGTCGCCAGCCCGAGGCAGAGGAGCGCCACGAACAGCGAGATGCGCCGGAGGTTGGGACGGGGAAGCCGGAACCCACTCATGACCGATTCAACTCCTGGTACCGCGATTACAGTGTCCCGGGCCCGAAACGTCCCGGGGTGAGTCACCCCTACGTTCCCGGGGTGGTGGCGACGACCACGATGGTCGCCGTATACCTGCCTGCCGCCTGGTCCTGTGCAGGGAAGGCCGTTCCTCCCAGGAGGATCCGGACCATCCCCTGGCCGGGGTTCAGGTGGATCCGGTTGGTCTCCAGCGGGTTCAGCGTCACCATGCCGGAGGACGAGTTGCGGAGCATCGCACCATCGTTGGCCTGGAAGCGGAGCGGGATCCGCGCACCCGAGGGCGAGAGCATCGCCTGGGGGAGCATGAAGGAGAGCTCGATCCACCCCTGGCCCCGGAGCACGATCTCCGCTCGGCGGGCTCCATCACCCACCTGCACCCTCTCGGGAACACCGGGGAGGAGCGACCCGAACGCGAGACCCTGCGACGGGATGGCCTCCACCGGCGCTGCGCTGGGGGCCTGAGCTAGCGCCCGACCCCCACTCAGTACGGCCAGCAGGGAGGCGAGGACCAGCGCGACCGAGTAACGATGGCCCATCCTCGCCCTCTCCGTCAACTGGTTCAGTTGGCAGTCGCGGTGATCCGGATGGTCCCCGTGTAGGAGCCCGGAACCGCGTTGGTCTGCGTGCCCGTGAGCGATCCGTTGAAGATCACGTACTCGTTCACCACGCCGGTGGGAGCGGACAGCGTCAGGACCCCGGTGGTTCCGGTGGCCGGAGCGCAGCTCGAGAAGGCGTTGGTGACGGCGGAAGAGGTGGAGCCGACGCCGCAGGTGAAGGTGGGCTGGATGGTCTCCGTCCCGCCGCTGCGGGTCAGCCTGCCGGTGTTGGCCGCATCGGGGAGGGTGAAGATCACGCCCACGTTGCGGCTCAGGGCGATGTAGCCCGAACCGGCGGCCGCCTGGCCCGGGGTGACGGACCCGAACGACAGCGCGGTGGAGGCGCCGAAGTTCAGCACCGTCGGGATATCGGCGCTCGCGCTGATGGATCCGTTGGTCTGGGCCTTGGCCGGAATCGCGAACACCGCAACTGCGAGGATGGAGAGAGCGAGCTTCTTCATGACGGGCTCCTGGGAGTGGATAGTGGGAACAGCTCCTGCACGCGCAGGGTGTCAGCGGGCGGCGCAAGCGCAGGCCGTCTGACCTGGCCCATCATCAGGGCAACCGTCATGCCTCGCGGGATAAGAAGCGTAAGTTATTGCAATTTAAATACTTAACCTGTAACCTACCCTGTCTGCGGGATGATATTTGTTCCCGAATGGGAACGGGCCTGGTTCCCAGGTGGGAACCAGGCCCGTCCAGGCGGCAGGGACGCGCCGGAGCGCCCGGGGCTCACCCCGCCCGTGGGGCCGGGAGGGCGCTCACCACGAGGGCGTTCTCATCGGGCGTGTTGTAGAAGTGAGGGGAGATGCGGACGTACTCGCTCCGCCTGTCGACGATGATCCCGCGCTCCGCGAGTGTGTGGACGGTGGCCGCGGAGTCCTCGACCTGGACCATGACGATCCCCGAGCGCCGCTCCCGCCGGTCCGAGATGCGGAGCGGGTGACCCGCCTCGCGGAGCCGCCCGACCAGGTCCCCGGTGAGGGCGTCGATCTGCTCCCGGATCCGCTCCATCCCCACCTCCAGGATGATCTCCACCCCGCCGAGCGCGGTGTAGATGGTGGGGACGGCAGGCGTGCCGAGGGAGAAGCGCGCCGCGTCCGCTTGGGGACGGAAGGCGTCGATCCGGAACTCGAACTGGTCCTCCACGCCGAACCAGGAGACGACCGTGGGCTCCAGCTCGGCGATCCGCTCCTCGCGCACCCACAGGAACGCCAGCCCCGGCCCGCCGAGGAGCCACTTGAGCGGTCCCCCGATATAGACGTCCGCTCCCGAGGCGCGAGGGTCCACCGGGACCTGTCCTACGGCCTGGTACCCGTCCACCAGGAAGAGGGCCCCGGCTTCGTGGGCGATCCGGGAGATGGGCTCCAGCTCCTGGATGTACCCGGTGCTGAAGAAGACGTGGCTGGTGGCCACGATGGCGGTGCGCTCGTCCACGTACTCCGCCCATCGCTCCGGGGGGATCCCGACCCCGTCGTCGCTCGGGACGCGCACCACCTCCACGCCGCGCCGGGCCAGCCACTGGTACGCAAGGGTGGGGAAGTCCAGCTCGGCGATGACCACCCGGTTCCGCCGCGTGTAGTCGACGGCCGACGCGACCGACGAGAGGGCGGCCGAGACGCTGGGAGAGAAGGCCACCTCGGCCTGCCGCGCGTTCCAGAGCGTGGCGACGCCGCGGCGGAGGTCCGCGATCCGCCCGAGCCACAGCTCGTACCAGGCGGAGGCGCCCATGGTGTTCCAGAGCGCCTGGTACTCGCCCAGGTACCCCATGGATCGCCGGGAGAGGGCGCCGAGGGAGCAGGAGTTCAGGTACGTCCGGGTCTGGAGTATGGGGAACTCGGTCCTCCAGCGCTCCAGGTCGGGGTGGGGGACGGCGGTCATCCGGTGTTCTCCGGGTCGGGCGGGAGGGGGTCCTCGGCGCTGAGACGGTCGAGCATGTCCACGGCCCGGCGCAGGTGCGGGATCACGATGGAGCCACCTACCACCAGGGCCACCGAGAAGGTCTCGAAGAACTCCTCCTCTGTCACCCCCTCCTCCTTGCAGCGGACGATGTGATAGGTGACGCAGTCGTCGCAGCGGAGGACCATGGAGGCGACGAGGCCGAGGAGCTCCTTGGTCTTCACCGGGAGCGCGCCCTCCTCGTAGGTGCGGGTGTCGAGCGCGAAGAAGCGCCGGATCTCCAGGTTGCCGGCTTCGAGGATGCGGCGATTCATCCGCTCCCGGAACCGGCGGAACTCCTCCAATCGGTCGGACATCGCGACTCCTGGCTGGCGTTGGAGCCGGAAATAGACTCCGCCTCCTCCCGCGAGTCAAGCGCGGCACGGCTCCCGGGCGGCGGGGTAGTAGGCGCCATGCTTCCTACCTCCCTTTCGACCATCGAGCTGTCCGAGCGAATCCGCGCGCGCGCCCGCGAGATGGGCTTCGACTCGGTGGGGATCGCCCCCGCGGATCTCAGCGCGCACGGCGACGCCTATGAGCGATGGCTCGCGGAGGGTTGCCACGGGGAGATGGCGTACCTGGCGCGCGAGGACGCGGTGGCGAAGCGGAAGGATCCCGCGGTGCTGGTGCCGGGGGCGCGCTCGGCGGTGGTGGTGGCGCTGAACTACTCGCCGGACGCGGACGGCGCGGCCGGGGGGGAGGATCCGTCGCGCGCGGTGTTCGCCCGGTACGCCCGGAACGAGGACTACCACGAGCTGATGAAGGAGCGGCTGATCGCGCTGCAGAACTGGATCAACGACGAGCTGCTCCCGGTGCGGGGGCGCGCCTACGTGGACACGGGGGCGGTGCTGGAGCGGGAGCTGGCGCAGCGGGCGGGGCTGGGGTGGTTCGGCCGGAACACCATGCTGATCCGGCCGGGGCGGGGATCGTACTTCTTCCTCGGGGTGGTGCTCCTGGACGTGGAGCTGGAGTACGACGCGCCGTTCACGGCGGACCGGTGCGGACGGTGCTCCCGCTGCGTGGACGCCTGCCCGACGGGAGCGTTGCTGGGGCGCGACGCCACGGGGGCGCCGGTGATGGACGCGCGGCGCTGCATCTCGTATCTCACCATCGAGCATCGGGGGCCGATCCCGCGCGAGCTGCGGCCGCTGATCGGGAACCGGGTGTATGGGTGCGACATCTGCCAGGAGGTGTGTCCGTGGAACTCGTTCGCGGAGCAGACCGGCGAGGCGGCGTTCCTCCCGCGCGAGGGGGTGCACGGGGCGGAGCTGGTGGAGCTGATGGGGATGTCGCAGGAGGAGTTCTCCCGCAGGTTCAAGGGCTCGGCGGTGAAGCGGACGAAGCGGCGGGGGCTGCTGCGTAACGTAGCCGTGGCCCTAGGGAACTGGGGCTCGCCGGAGGCGGTGCCGGCGCTCGTGGCGGCGCTGAGCGACGAGGAGCCGCTGGTGCGCGGGCACGTGGCGTGGGCACTGGGGCGGATCGCGTCCAGGGTAGGCTGTCCGCCGGAGGTCACGTCGCAAGTCGGAGAGGCGCTGACGTCGCGGCTGTTCGTGGAGGAGGATGAGTGGGTGCGGGTAGAAATTGAGGCAGCCCTTACTGAGGTAAATTTCTCAACGGTTCCGCCTTCCGTACCCGCCGGCTCATGAGCCCTGAGAGCTTGCCGTAGGGGGAGAATCGGTCCGCTCCTCTCGATAATTCCGTACCGAGAGGATGCGTCCCGACTGAAATGAGAACCGCGCCACCTCGCGCGTCCATCGGACGAAGGTTTCGAGGGGATAGTCTGCAATGGACACAGTCCTCCTTACCTCCAGTAGCGCATCACGCAGGTTTGGGCGAGCGCGCCGGCCTTCTGGGACCGCCTCGTAAGCTAGTCGGTTCGTCCCCTCCTCCCGCGCCTCCTTCTCCTCCAAGTCCGGACTGTCCAGCGCCTCCACAAGTGCCCACCACGACTCGTCGTGCGCCGTCAATACGCGACTGAGCAGCTTCGTGGCCTCGGTGGGGTAGCCCACCAGCGCAGCCAGCAGAAGTGCCACCACTTGGAACTCGCCCGGTCGCTGGTCCGTTCCCCGGAAGAGATCAAGGTTTGCACCGCGTTGCTGCACACGGAGGAACCGATAGACATTAGTGAAGCGTTTGAGTGCTCGGGGTGATGCGATTAAGGGGTGCAGGAATCGTATGAACTCGCGCTCACGGACTTCCACCGTGAGGCCTTGTGGATTCGGAGGTAGGGGCGTAAGGCCACTCACCTTAGGTGTGGCGTCGTGCTCCTGTTCATCGGCAGCCGAAATGTCTTCTTCCTGAACTTCGCCAAGCGGAACGTGCTCGGTAGGTGCTTCGATCGTAGAGGTGACCCGTTGCGTCTGGTTTGATAGTCCCTCACCAGCGTGCGCAGCTTGCGTCTTGCCCTTTACGGGAAGAAGGGCCTCGACCAAGCGACCGAATCCTGCAGGCTCCATGGGGCGGAGGGTAAAAGGTATCTGAAAAATTTTCTCTAAGTAATTCTGAGGGGTGGTGCTCCACTCCGCTTCAGTATTCTGATTCTTACGCTGTTCTCCACCATTGTTTCGCAACGCGGCGTAGTGGTCCTCCAGCGATAGGAGGAGCCAACGGGAGTCCACACCCACCACCACCACAAAGAGAGGGAAAGCCAGCAGCAGGTGCACGGCCTGGAGAACCTCCACAACCCGGTCTTCGGGGCAGCGGTCCAAGTCATCGATGTAAAGGACGATCCGGTCGACCAATGGGAGGGATTCCGTTTCCATGCCATTGTCCTGCCCTTCAATTTGGGGACTTTCGCTGACACCCTCCTCGTTATTCGACCGGACTGCGACTTCACCGCCCCCTGTCTTCCTCCGTAGTGCCGCGTTCCGCGCCTGTTTCTGCGCCGATTCTGTCAACAAAGCACTGAGCTTTTCGAAGTCGTTGCGAATCAGGTTGACGATGCCTAGGTGCTGGCGGTACTCGGCGGAGGTGTGTCGCTCCAAGATGAAGCGCTGCAGGCGACGTCCTGCGCTCAACTCTTGGATCTCATGCTCAAGTGCATCAATGCGTGCCTGTACCTCGCGCTCACGCTCGTCTAGCCGCATCAAGTCGCTCTGCACTACTGCCTTTGCTTCCCGTTCCGCAGCGGCACGTTTCTGCTGGATTTGGATGCTTACGTCCTCCAGCCACCCCATTGCGCGTGAGGTCTCTCGGAGTATGGGCGTGATAGTAGTCCTGAATGCCGCGATGCCGACTGTGATCCCTGTAACAAGCCGCGCAGCTTCGGTCCACTGGGTCGCGATTTCCAGGATCCAGCTCACCCCAAACGTCACAACAGCAAACACGAGTATGGCCATAGGAAGCCAGACTGGCTCTTGGAGCAATGCCCGGAAGACAATCCAGGTGCGTCTACCGAGCCGCTTTACCTCACGTGCCTGCTCTTCGACCTTGCCAACCTCCACCTCCAGTGTGGGGAGGCCGAGTTGCTTCGTTGCATCCTTGAGCTTTGTCTGTACTTCCGGATCACTGGCCAAATTGGCCATAGCGACCGTAACAGCCGTCTGTACCGCCGCTGAAAGGCTTTCCCGCTTCTGCTGCTGCTGGGTTCCGATCGCATGTAAGCGGGCATTTGCCTCCTTCTTTTCCTCCATTGCTTCTGCCAGCACTCCACGACTCTCTTGTAGTTCCCGGAATAGTCGCTGGCGAACGTCTTCGCGGGGTTCCCACCGCTTGGGTTGCTCCGCCAGTTCCTCAAACACGCGGGCGGCGAGGCTTGCCCAGAGGTTAGTGTCCATGTAGTGCCAGGCGTTGAACCACACTTGTACTACGTGGGTGCAGTAGAACGACGGGTTCCTTTCTCCGAATCTAGCGATCTCCTTCCGCATCAACTCCATGAAGAAGCTCTTCCCTGTTCCCCAGTCGCTGAAGAGTCCAACGGCTAGCGGCGGTCGAGTCTCACGAGCGGCCAGCACTTCACAGAGTGCAGTCACGTCCCTCATCACGCCTAACCGGTCGTGCCGCCTTGTCACACCCCGCTCGGTGCCTGTGGGAAGAGCATCGGTATAAAACCCTGCGTAAACAGCGTCGCCGCTGCCAGAGTGCGGGAGCGACGATGTCTCGGACAAATTCGCAGGACTAGTCTCTATGGGCTTGTTGGTCAGCGCAGCGAGGCGACGGATCAGAAATCGTTTGGCATGCCCAGCATCATACGGAAAGACACTCGGATCCGTGGTCCAAAGCTCTCGAGGTTGATCTTCGTACCGGATGGGAAAAAGTGTGAGGTGCTCGCCCTCAAACGTGGCGTAGTACGCCCGATTGAGCCACCGGCGCGTTTGGTAAGACGCACCAGCTGCAATGTATAAGAATCCGGATTGAGCCGATACAACGCTCTCTCCATCGTTCTCGTGGAGATGCCCACGCAGCATGACATCTACATTCTCTCTAATTATCGCGATGATGCTCGGCCGTTCAATGTCACTGAGCCAGTCAAGAGGATGGTGCACCAGCGCCACCCTCAAGTCAGCGTCCATTTCGTCAAGCAAAGCTGTTGCTGCCTCGAGAGGCCGGCGTCCGATGATAAGCTTGCTGTGGTCATCATCGCTCTGTGAAAAGAGGGCGCTGTTTATGGGTAGAACCCCAATCCTGCACCCGCGGATTTCTGCAACTTCGACTGGACCACATGTTGAATCACCCGGTAGTTGTCGTATCCCTGCAAAGTAGCTGTCGTGCCAGTCCGTGAAAGCTTTAAGCTTTTGCTTCAGGTGCGGCTTCGGCACCGTCGGGCTGAAGTAGGAGTCAGCTTCCTCGTGTGAACTCAGCGTCCTCGCTAGTCCCAACCCCATTCTCCGATTCACGTCGTGGTTGCCAGGGATTACGAATAGGCGACGGCGGTCCAGCGCTGCAGCCCCTAGCAACGCATCAAAGAACTCTGTGGCAATCTCGTACTCCGCCGCCTCCCCTGAAACCACCACATCTCCAGTGGCGAAAATCAGGTCCGGCGCGCGGCCAGCCTGGCGGAACTGCTTAACAGAATCGATAAGCGCGCGCAGTACTATATCCCTATCGTACGGCTCGCCAGCACGAATGTGCAAGTCTGAAATGTGTAACCACGTGACGGTCATAGACGTTCCCAAAGCGCAAGTGAACCGTGACCAGGGTTCGAACGAGGCGGACAGAGGGAGAAGCAAACTGCAGATGGATACTGCGTGCTGGCAGTATACCGTGCTCATCCACTCGTTTCAAGCATTCTCATGATGCGTACCCTGGCGACTGGGAGAGTGAGTGATGCACTCGGAGATCCTTCAAAAACTCATCTCGTTAGTCTCCATTCTACCTGTTCTGATAATAAAATGGTGAGTGGACAGACCTCCCAGGAGGTGTGTCCGTGGAACTCGTTCGCGGAGCAGACCGGCGAGGCGGCGTTCCTCCCGCGCGAGGGGGTGCACGGGGCGGAGCTGGTCGAGCTGATGGGGATGTCGCAGGAGGAGTTCTCCCGCAAGTTCAAGGGCTCGGCGGTGAAGCGCACCAAGCGGCGCGGCCTGCTGCGCAACGTCGCCGTCGCGCTCGGTAACTGGGGATCACCCGAAGCCGTCCCCGCGCTCGCCGTCGCGCTGAACGACGGGGAGCCGCTGGTGCGCGGGCACGCGGCGTGGGCGCTGGGGCGCATCGGCACGGAGGCGGCGCGGCAGGCGCTGGGGGGGCGGGACGAGGTGGAGGCGGACGCGTGGGTGCGGGAGGAGATCACGGCGGCCCTCGGCGAGACCGACGGCCGCTCTGGACC
>DATAAL010000041.1:0-17245 GCA_036260145.1 Longimicrobiaceae bacterium
CCCCCCCCCCCCCCCCCCCCCCCGGCCCCGCATTGCCGCGGCGGGCTCTCCGCGCGTACATTCCCGGCCGGCCGAGCGTCCGTTCGCGGCGCGACGTCCTGGTCCTCCTCCTCATCCTGGGCACGGGGGCGCTCCGGGGCCGCCGGCCCTGCGCCGCAACCCTATCCGCTAGCATGGCACGGATCCGTCTGCTTCACCTGGCCCATGCCCGGTCGGGCGACAAGGGCGACACAGCCAACGTGGGGGTGATCGCCCTCCGCCCGGAGTACTACCCCGTCCTGGTGGAGCAGCTCACCACCGAGAGGGTCCGGGAGCACTTCCGGGGGATCGTCCACGGCGAGGTGGAGCGCTTCGAGCTCCCCAACCTGGAGGCCCTCAACTTCCTCCTGCATAACGCGCTGGGTGGGGGCGGGACGGTGTCCCTGAAGACGGACGCCCAGGGGAAGGTGCTCTCCACGGCGATGCTCCGCATGGAGATCGAGGTCCCGGACGAGATCGCCGAGCGGGCCCTCCGCGAGGCCGGAGCCGCCGTCTGATGGCGGAGGAGCCGCGACTCCTGGTGAGCCACGAGGGCGGGATCGCGCGGCTGACGATGAACCGCCCGGAGAAGCGCAACGCCCTGGACGCCGGGCTGGTGGCGGCGCTCAAGGAGGCGCTGCGCGAGGCGGACGCCGACCCGGAGGTGCGCGTGGTGGCGCTCGCCGGGGCGGGGAAGGACTTCTGCTCCGGCGCCGACCTCTCCGCGCTGCGCACCATCGGGGAGGGCTCGGCGATGGAGAACCTGGCGGACGTGGACTCCCTGGCGGAGCTCTTCCTCCTCCCCCGGAGGATGCGGAAGCCGGTGGTGGCCGTGGTGCGCGGACGTGCGCTGGCCGGGGGGTGCGGCCTGGCGACCGCCTGCGACCTGGTGGCGGCGCACGAGGGGGCGCAGCTCGGCTACCCCGAGGTGCGGATCGGTTTCGTCCCGGCGATGGTGATGGCGATCCTGCGCCGCAACGTGTCGGAGAAGCGCGCCTTCGAGCTGATCGTCCGGGGGAATCCGATCTCCGCGGCCGAGGCGGAACGCATCGGCCTGATCAATCGCGTCTTCCCGGAGGAGGACTTCGAGCGGGAGGTGGACGCCCTGCTGGCCGAGCTGGCCGAGCGGAGCCCCTCGGCGGTGGAGCTATCCAAGCGGCTCCTGTACCACTCGGATGCCATGGGATTCGAGGCAGCGATCCGCGCGGGCGCGGACCTCAACGTCCTGGCCCGCATGACGGAAGATATGCAGGCGGGGGTGAGACGGTTCCTGGAGGGCGTGCGGCCGTGATCCGGCTGGACCGCTCCCGCCGCTCCGACCCGGACCGCTTCCTGTACGTGAAGCTCGCCCTCTTCTTCCTGGGGGCGGGCTTCTTCGTGGCGGGGGTCACCACCGGGAGGGACTGGGCGGTGGTGGTGACGATCGGCGTGCTGTTCGTGGCGCTGGTCCTGCGTCTCGTGTCGCGGGGCAGGGAGGATGGAGAAGTCCAGGCACGCGACGAGGACGAAGCGCCCCCGGAAGACTGAGCGGCGGGGCCGTTTCCGCCGGTCTCCGTGGCCGTCCCCACGCACCAACCCGACCGGGCCTCGATGCGCATTCCGGCAGCACTGATCGCAGCCCTCGTCCTGGCAGCTCCTCCGCTCTGTGCCCAGACGACGATCTGGACCGGACGGAGCGGCGGCTACACCTTTTCCTGGACCTCGTCCGACATCCGCGCCTTCACGCCCGCGCGGCGGCCGGCCTGGTCCGCGCGCACGGAGCTGTCGAAGGGTGCCCCGGACGCGCGCGAGTGCAGCGAGTACTCGGCCCGGGTCGGCGTTCTCTCGGTTATCGGGACCATCCTGAGCTACGACCTGTCGATGGGGTGGTACTGCGAGGGGGCCGCCCACCCCAGCGGCTTCCGGGAGTTCAGGGCGGTGGACGTGTCCCGCCCGGGGGTGGAGCCGACGCTGACGGACTGGTTCCCGGCCGAGGAGGTGAGGAGGGCGCTCCTGGCCGACGACATCGTCGGGAGGGCCCTCGGGGACGCGGGGGTGCGGACCCCTCCGGCCCGGCTGGACGAGCTGGTGAAGCTGCTGGCCGGGACTTCCACCGGCTGCGAGTACTCGTTCTCCGAGGATCTCCTGAGCCGCTTCGCCTTCCACCACCTGGAGAACGGCCGGGTGGCGGTGCGGCTGGGGCTCTCGCACGGGTGCGAGGTGCTGCGTGGCAGGCTGACGCAGATCGGGATCCTGCTCCCGATTCCCGAATCCCTCCGCGGGGCGCTGGCCTCCGCCGCCACGGGTCGCGGCGAGGGGTTCCTGATGAGCCGCCAGCGGGCGGTCTCGAAGGGGCGGCAGACCGCGATGGACCTGCGGCCGCGGCGGCGGTAGGTAGAGGGTCCGCTATTCCGTGCCCTCGGGAGCCACCTCCCCCTCCTGCGCCGCCTCCGACGCCGCCCGGGTGGAAGGCTCCGCTGCTCCCCGCGCACCCGCCCCCCTCCGGCGCTCGCGCCGCGCCTCCTTCTCCAGGAGCGTCAGGTCGAAGATCTCGTCCATCCGCTCGACGAAGTCGAACTTCATCCCCGACCGGACGTCCTCCGGCACGTCGCGCAGGTCGCGCTCGTTCCCCTGCGGCAGGATCACCTCCCGCAGTCCCGCCCGGTACGCGGCCAGCGTCTTCTCCTTGACCCCGCCGATCTCCAGCACCTTGCCCCGGAGCGTCACCTCGCCCGTCATGGCGATGTCGTGCCGCACCGGCCGGTCGGAGAGCGACGAGGCGATGGCGAGCGTCACCGCCGCGCCGGCCGAGGGCCCGTCCTTGGGGGTGGCGCCCAGCGGGAAGTGGACGTGGATGTCGTTGTCCCCGAAGGCGCTGGTCGGGATCCCCAGCGCCGCCGCCCGCGAGCGGACGTACGAGTACGCCGCGTTCACCGACTCCCGCATCACGTCGCCCAGGAGCCCGGTGATGATCAGCCGCCCCGTCCCGGGCATCTTGAGCGCCTCGATGAACATCAGCTCCCCGCCCGAAGCCGTCCACGCCAGCCCCGTGACCACCCCCACCTCCGGTGCGCTCTCCGCGGGCGTGGCGATGTAGCGCGGGTACCCCAGGACCTCCTGGATCATCTCCCGGGTGAGGACCCAGTGGTCCGCCTCCCCCTCGGCCTTGGCGCGGGCGATCCAGCGGAAGATCGACCCCAGCGAGCGCCGCAGGTTGCCCAGCCCCGCGTCGCGCGCGTACCCCCGGGTGAGGAAGAGGAGCACCTCGTCGGCAACCTCGATCTCGTCCGGGGCGAAGCCGTGCTCCTGGGCCATGCGGGGGAAGAGCCGCTTGTG
The DNA here is from genome assembly GCA_036260145.1 of Longimicrobiaceae bacterium. GTDB lineage: Bacteria > Gemmatimonadota > Gemmatimonadetes > Longimicrobiales > Longimicrobiaceae > JAFAYN01. Next base: position 3,334 of record DATAAL010000041.1, read on the forward strand.
GGCGATCTGCACCTTCTCCTCCGGGGTGTACCCGGCGATGCGGATCTCGATGAAGTAGTCGCGCAGGTCCCGGGGGATCCGGAAGAAGTCGCTGGCCGTGGCGATGAAGAACACCTCCGACAGGTCCAGCGGCACCTCCAGGTAACGGTCCATGAAGCCGTCCCGGACGTCCGCGTCCAGGAACTCCTCCATCGCCTCCACCGGGTCCCCCTCCACGTTCCCCAGCCCCAGCTCGTCGATCTCCTCCAGGAGGAACACCGGGTCGCGCACCCCCGTGTCGCGGAGGGTGGTGAGGAGCTTCCCCGGCTGCGCGCCGGACCGGCTGCGTCGCGTCCCCATGAGCTGTCCCTCGCCGCGGCCGCCGAGCTGCAGCCTCGCCAGCGGTCGCCCCAGGCCACACGCGATCGCCGCGGCAAGCGTGGCCTTGCCCACCCCCGGCGGACCGACGAAGCAGGGGATGAGCCCGGTCAGCTCCCCCCGCAGCCGCGCGACCGCGAGCACCTCCAGCACCCGCCGCCTGGCCTCCTCCAGCCCGAGGTGCTCCTCCGCCATGGCGCGCTCCACCGCGTCGAGGTCGATCTCCCGGTGCCCGGAGGTGGCGGTCCAGGGGATCGACAGGAGCAGCTCCAGGTAGTTGCGGATCTCGGCGGCGTCGGAGACGCTGGTGCCCGGCGCACGCAGACGCTCCGTCTCCCGCCGGGCGACGGCGGCGACGCGCGGGGGGAGCTGCGCCCGCTCCACCCGGCGGAGGATCTCGTCCGCCTCGCGCTCGGCGGGGTCGATCTCCCCCAGCTCCGCCTGGAGCGCCTGGATCCGCTTGCGGATCTGCGAGCGGCGGTCCCCCGTCGTGCGTGTGGGCTCCTCCGCCTCCTGCGCGGCCTCGCCTCCGACCCCCTCTTCCTCGATGGCCTGGATCCTCTCCCACGTCTCCTCCAGCCGCTCCAGGACGAAGCGGAGCCGGTCCTCCACGTCCAGCCGCTGCAGGACGACGTCGCGGTCCAGCACGTTGAGCTGCGACAGCGAGGCGGCCAGGTCGGCGAAGCGTGAGGGATCGCTCAGGTTCATCCGCAGGATACGGGGCACCTCGTTGGGGATCCGCTCCACCTTGGCGGCCACCCCGCTCACGGTGTTCAGGATCTGCTCGATCAGCTCCTGGGCCTCCTGCTCCCGGGCCGGGATCTCCTCGGCGGGGCGCACGCGGGCCGTGTAGTACCCGTCCTCCAGGCGGATGTCCTCCAGGTGCACCCGCCGCAAGCCCTGAAGGGTGGTCTGGACCGTCCCGCCCGGGAGGTTGAGGCGGTCGAGGACGCGGGCCGTCACCCCGATCTTCTGCATCGACCGGGGGTCCAGGGGGGTGTCGAGCGGGGAGCCGTCCTCCGCCGTGGAAACGATCGCCACGATCAGCTCCGGCTCCGGGTGGGCGTTGAGCGCCTCCACGTTGGGCTCGAAGCCGATCTGGAGAGCGGTGGCTCCCTGGGGGAAGACGACCGTGCTCCGGACCGGGAGCAGCGGAACCCGCTCGGGGAGAGCGTCTCGTTCGGTCCTGGAGTGGGAAGAGGCCATCTCTCTGCTAGGGTGTCTTGATTTCGCTTACCGGTGTGCGAGGCGGCGGTCGAGTCCGTGCAAGAACCGGGCAATCCGTCGGGCGTTGGCCCCGAAGTCGCCGCGCCCCGAGCGGGAGGCGGAGACCATATCCACCCGGGTGAGCCCGTGGGTGTCGAGAGAAAGGCGGATCCACACGTCGTCGGTGAAGCGCCAGACGGGCGTGCGCGCCTCGGCGTGGATCTCGCCCTCCTGCGCCCGGGCCTCCAGCAGGGTCCAGCCACGGAGCGACTCCACCTCCGCCAGTGCCGCGCGCCACACCTCGGCGAAGGGGACGGCATACCTCCGCCCCCGGAGACGGGGGTTTCCGGCTTCCGGATCGGTGAAGGCGCGGGCGTGGCTCAAGGCGCTGGGCGCGGGGGTCCGGCTTCGCGGTGGATACCCGGGAATGTACCCCCCCGGATGCACGCGGAAAAGCCGCGGGTTTGACGGTGGTCCCGGGGCGTGGTATGATCCCCGCCCCGCGCCGGCCCGGGTACGAAACCTGCTCGCCGCGGGGGGCGTGGACGCCGCGCCGGCACCGCACGCCATCCCATCCCGACGGAGGTCCCAGCGTGAAAGTCGTAATGCCCCTCGCGGGGAAGGGAACCCGCCTGCGTCCGCACACGCACGTCACCCCGAAGCCGCTCCTCAGGGTGGGCGACAAGCCCGTGCTCTCCTACATCCTGGACGACCTCCGGGAACTGGGGGTCAACGAGGCGGTGGTGATCACGGGCCACCTCAGGGAGAAGGTGGAGGGGTACATGGCGGCGGAGTACCCGGACTTCCACGCGGTGTACGTGGAGCAGAAGGAGCAGCGTGGGACGGCGGACGCCGTCGCGCTCGCGGAGCCCCACGTCCGGGAGGAGCTCCTGATCATCTTCGTGGACACCCTCTTCGACGCGGACCTCGGCCTGGTGAAGACGCTCCCCGCCGACGTGGCGGGGGTGATCTGGGCCAAGGAGGTGGAGGACTACCAGCGCTTCGGAGTCATCGTGACCGACGAGCACGGCTTCATGCGGAGGATCGTGGAGAAGCCGAAGGAGCCGGTGTCCAAGCTGGCCAACATCGGGCTGTACTACATCCGCGACTGGCAGCTCCTCTTCGAGGGGATCCGCCAGGTGATGAACACCGACCCCGGCCTGGGGGGCGAGTACTTCCTCACCGACGCCTTCCAGTACATGGTGGACCGGGGAGCCAGGCTGCTGGTGGCGCCGGTGGAGAGGTGGTACGATGCGGGGAAGCCGGAGACGCTCCTGGAGACCAACCACCACGTCCTCTCCACCACCCGCGGGAAGAGCCCGGACGGGGGGCGGAACATCACGGTGCACGAGCCGGTACACGTGGCCGAAGGGGTGGAGCTGGAGGACTCGGAGGTGGGGCCGAACGTGACCATCTCCGCCGGGTCCCGGGTGCGCGGCTCGCGCCTCCGCAACACCATCGTGGGGGAGAAGACCACCATCGAGGGCTCCGACCTCTCCGATTCCCTGGTGGGGAGCCACGTCACCCTCAGGGGAGTGAGGGGCCGGGTGGACGTGGGCGACCACTCGGTGGTGACGGTGGCGGGGTAGCGGCGCTCACCCCGCGACGCCCGCTGCGGCCAGGACGATCAGGAGCGCGCGCTCGATCCCCCGGGGTCCCCCGCGGTTGCAGTACCACTCCTCCAGGGTGTGCACTCCGCCCGACTCCCCGCCCACCCCGATGGTGATGGCGGGGATCCCCAGGGAGATCGGGACGTTGGCATCGGTGGAGGAGCCTGCGAGCTCCGCCGTCTCGCCCAGGGCGCGCGTTACCGCGACCGCGGTGCGGACCAGCTCGGAGTCCGGGTCGGTGGCGCCGGAGGGGCGATCGCCGATCACCTCCCACGAGAGCGTGAGCGGGCGGGCCCGGTACCCACGTCCCCGGGCCGAAGCCTCCACCGCGGCGCTCACCGCCTCACGTACCCCCGCCTCCAGCCGGGAGAGCGCGGAGGGCATCTCGCTGCGGATGTCGATCTCCGCCCAAGCGTCGGCGGGGATGGAGTTGATGCTGGTCCCGCCGCCGATGCGGGTCACGGTGAGGGCGGAGCGGGTGGACGGGGGCGGAACCAGCTCGCGGAGCGCCGCCACTCCGGTCGCCAGGGCCTGCACGGGATTGGCGGTCCCGCGGTCGGCCCAGGAGTGCCCCCCCGGGCCACGGACCGTTACCCGCAGGCGGAGCGAGCCGACGGCGCGGTGCACGATGCGACCGCTCCCGGAACCGTCGAACGAGATGAACGCCGCGGCGGTCCGCAGCGGCGATCCCTCCCGGAAGAGGTGCTTCACCCCCCTCAGGTCGCCGACCCCCTCCTCCCCCACGGTGGCGGCCAGCAGGAGGGGACGAACGGTGCAGATCCCGGTGTCGGCCAGCACGCGGGCCAGGGCGAGGAGCGCCGCCAGGCCGCGCGCGTTGTCCGTGATCCCCGGAGCGTAGATCCGCTCGCCCCGGGTGCGCGGGGTGAGATCCGTCCCGGCGGGGAAGACGGTGTCCAGGTGCGCGGCCACCAGCACCGGCTCCGCGGCGGCCTCCAACGGGTCACCGAGCCGGGCCAGCACGTTCCCCACCTCGTCCCTCTCGATTCGCGCGAGCCCGATCTCCTCGAAGCGCGCGCGGACGCGCGCGGCGCGCTCGGCCTCCGCGAAGGACGGGGCCGGGATCCGGACCAGCTCCCGCTGCTCGCGCAGCGTCTGCTCGTCGGTCTCGTGCACCCGGGCGCAGGCGCGGCGCACGGCGGGGTGGGCAAGCAGGGCGTCCAGGTGCATCGAGGCGCGAAGGGGTGGGCGTGGAAGCCGGAATCATGACCCGCCGGGGTAGCCGTGTCAATCGTGGCCGGCGTGAAACATGCGGCGAAACCGCCCGGATCGTGGGAACATTCGTTCCAGGCGCCCGGGGGCGGTTCCGCAACTGCATTTCCGCTGGTATTTTTTTCGGGAGCGCGGCGGCCTCGCTTCCGGGCGGACCGCCGTCCGCCGGTGTCCGCCCCCGGATCGTCCCGTGGCACGGCCGTGCCGCCGGATCACTCCCCGCTCCCTCCCAACCTCGTAAGGGGATCGCAGCATGATCGAGCGCGACCTGATCTTCGACTGGAACACCGTTCAAGGCTCGTTCGACTACAGCAAGGTGCGGAGGGTGGAGCTGGACGACGAGACGCTCCGTGACGGCCTCCAGTCGCCCTCGGTCACCGACCCGTCGATCGAGGACAAGATCCGTCTCCTCCACCTGATGGTGGAGCTGGGGATCCATGCGGCCGACATCGGCCTCCCCGGGGCCGGTCCGCGCGCGGTGAAGGACGTGGAGACGCTGGCCCGCGAGATCGCCGACAACCGGCTCCCCATCTCCCCCAACTGCGCCGCCCGGACGGTCCGCGCGGACGTGACGCCGATCGTGGAGATCTCGCAGCGGGTGGGGATCGCGATCGAGGCTTCGACCTTCATCGGCTCGTCCCCGATCCGCCAGTACGCGGAGGACTGGACGCTGGACCGGATCCTCCGGGCCACCGAGGACGCCGTGAGCTTCGCGGTGGGGGAGGGGCTCCCGGTGATGTACGTGACGGAGGACACCACCCGGGCCGCGCCGGATACGCTCCGGGCGCTGTACGGCACCGCCATCCGCTGCGGCGCGCGCCGGATCTGCCTGGCCGACACGGTGGGGCACGCCACCCCGCACGGGGTGCGCCAGCTCGTGCGGTTCGTCCGGGAGGAGATCGTGGAGCCGAGCGGTGAGGAGGTGAAGATCGACTGGCACGGCCACCGCGACCGGGGGCTGGCGGTCGCCAACACGCTGGCGGCCATCGAGGAGGGGGTGGACCGGGTGCACGCCACCGGGCTGGGGGTGGGGGAGCGCTGCGGGAACACCGAGATGGACCTGCTGCTGGTGAACCTGAAGCTCCTCGGCCTCCACCGGTGGGACCTGTCCAAGCTGGGCGAGTACGTGCACCTGGTGGCCGAGGCGTGCAGGGTGCCGCTCCCGTACAACTGGCCGGTGTTCGGCGGGGACGCCTTCCGCACGGCGACGGGGGTGCATGCGGCGGCGATCATCAAGGCGGAGTCCAAGGGCGATGCCTGGCTCGCCGACCGGGTGTACTCCGGGGTACCGGCGGGGCTCTTCGGGCAGAGCCAGCGGATCGAGATCTCGCACATGAGCGGGATCTCCAACGTCCGCTACTGGCTGAAGCAGCATGGCTACGACGTCACTGACGAGGGGCTGTGCAACCACGTGTTCGAGGCAGCCAAGCGCGGGGACCACACCTTCTCCGAGGAGGAGGTGCACGCGCTGTGCTCCCAGTACTCGTCCACGATGAACGCGGTCGCCTGAGCGGAGAACCCGGATGGGGGTGACGGTCTACGGGCTGCCGCACTGCTCTGCATGTTCGCGTAACCACGCCTCGCCGCTCGCCTGCATGAACGCGCGCGTGGGGAGCTCCACCCCCACGACGGCGTACTTGCGGACGTAGATGCGGGGCGTGAGCGCCTCCAGCATCACCCGCTTCGCCTCCCGCTCCAGGAAGGCGTACTCGGCCAGCACCAGCGCGAGGGCGGTGACGTCCTCCCTGGTGAGGGCCGGAGCGGGAGCGGCAGGCTCCTGCTTCAGCAGCGCCGCGGCCGCCGCCGACTTCTCCGCAATCTCCGCAAGCTCCTGATCGCGGCGGGTCCGCGAGATGATCCCGTCCAGGTAACTCTCCACGATCCGGTCCCGCCGCTGCTCCAGCTCCGCGAGCTGCCGACGCACCGCGGCCTCGTCCACGCTCGGCATCCTCCACGCCGCGTCCAGCGACTCCTCGTACGCCCGCACGGCGTTCCACAGCAGCTCCTCGTCCGCGAGCGAGCCGGAGAGCGCCGCGTCGACGTGCTCCTCCATCACCTCGCGACGCAGGTAGCCGAGCGGGCAGCGCTCCACCCCTGGTGCCGGCTTGCGGTGGTTCTCGCAGAGGTAGTAGCTGCGGTCCTTCGCCTTCGAGGCGTTGACGTAGAGCTGCCGTCCATCAGCCGCGCAGACGAGATAGCCGCGGTAGAGGAATGGATCGATCCCCCTGACCCGGTAAACGCTTGGGCCGCTCCGCGTCGAGAGAACCGCCTGGACGGTCGCGAAGTCCTCCTCCGAGATCAGCGGCTCCAGAGGGAGACGCACCCGGATCACGTCCTCCGGCCGGCGGGGCACAAGCCGGTTGCGGCCGTTCGGATACTTGCCCCCGGCGCGCTTCTCATACACCCGCCACCCGGTGTACTCGGGACGGCGGAGGATCAGGCGCAGTAGCGTCCGTGAAACCTTCATCTCGTCCGCGAGCCGGCCGAAGTTGCGCTCGCCCGCCAGCACGCGCCGGAAGATTTCGCGCACCCGCTCCGCATCCGCCGTGTACGACCAGCCCTCCTCCTTGCTGAACGCGAGCCCCAGCGGAACCTGATGCGCGCCGTTGGGGTGCCCGCCGCGCCGGCGGTGCTCCTCCTTGCCTCGCGCGAAGCGCTCCTTGATCCGCCGCCGCTCCAGCGACACCAGCATGTTGTTCACGGTCGCCATCACGAATCCGCCCTCGGTCTGCAGATCGATCGGCCCCGAGGGGAGGTAGATGAGCGCCCCGTGGTCCACGAACGTCTGGAGGATGCGGTAGTCGTCCCAGCGGTCGGGGCGGAAGAGGCGACTGTACTCCGCGATCACCACGCCCGCAGCGTGACCGTAGGTGATGGCGTCGAGGAGCTGATCCATCGCCTCCGAGCCTACGATCTCTGCGCCGCTGACCACGACGCGGATCGGCTCCCCGACGATGGAGAGGCCGAAGCGGGCGCAGGTGGCGAGGTTGACGCTGTGCTGAGCATCAAGTCCCAGGCGCTCGTCTGAGTCCTGGGACTGGATGCTGACACGGAGAAGCTCTACGACGGGGATCCCGGGTGAGGTCATGGCGGCAGGATGGGTCAAAGGAGCCCCGCCACCTCCCGAGCGAGGGCGAGGGCGGTCTGGTCGTCGCCCGATTCGAGGGCGGCGCGCATCCGGCTGATCAATTGTGCTCGTCCGCGGGCGATTGGCAAGGCCGCTTCGACCCACGTGCGGAGGGATTCGCGAGCCGCAGCGGCAGGCGTGCTCGCGGTGTCCCCTTCGGACGTGGGAGGAGGCAGAAGCGGGGTGTAGATCATGCTGTGCGCCAGCGACGACAGGGGTGTGACGGTTCGGGTCGTGCCCGCTTCGCATGGTACCCCGGCTTGTCGCCAGCCGCCGAAACGGCTGGCGATCAGATGTTCTAACTGGTGTTCACGTCCAGCGTGAGGGTTTACGCTCCAACATGTATATGGCTGGTTCCTGTCGTGACAGATGGCTGTGAGGCCGCTGGATCAGGTAACATTCTGCGTACTGAACAGCTTCGGCCAAGCGCGATCCATGTGGAACTCGTGGTGTTCGCCGACAGCGGCGTCCATCCGCCCGATATCCTGCGGCTAAGTATATTATGAGGTCAGGAAGGCCGAAATTTGCTGGCTAGCGACTATCGTAGACCGTCGTCGTTCCAGAACTCCCCGAGCAACCCCAGCCTTACTCGCCCGATGCATATCTTCATTGATGAGGCCGGCTCGTTCTCAATCCCATCAGAACGGGTGCACCGCGCCGCCGTAGCCGTAGGAATTGCGGTTGCTGACCCTCGTTGGCCTTCGCTACTAGTACTCAGTCAGCGGGGAGTTGATGCATGTGCTCCATCCTGTTATTCTATTTGGTTTCAACAGGATGGGGCACATGAAGAAGTTGTACGCGGTGGACCTGACGGAGGTGGAGCGTACGCAGCTTCTGCTCCTGATCGGCTCGGGCAAGTCGGGTGCACGACCGCTACGCCGCGCCCGCACGTTGCTCCTGGCCCATGAGGGCAGGACGGACGCAGAGATCGCGGCTGCGCTGCACATCGGCTCTGCGACGGTGGCGCGCACCCGCAAGCGCTTCGCCCAGGAGGGGCTGGAAGCGGCGCTCTCGGAGCGAGAGCGCCCAGGCGGGGAGAAGAAGCTCAGCCCCAAGCAGGAGGCGCACCTGATTGCGCTCGCCTGTAGCGATCCTCCCGAGGGCAAGGAGCGCTGGGCGCTGCGGATGCTGGCCGAGCGTATGGTGGAGTTGGGCCATGTGGACGAACTCTCGTACGAGACGGTGCGCCGCACCTTAAAAAAGATCGGCTGAAGCCGTGGCAGAAGAAGCACTGGTGCATGGCTACCGTCGGGGCCGACTTCGTCTGGCGGATGGAGGACGTGCTTGATCTCTACGCCGAAACCTACGATCCACAGCGGCCGTGGGTCTGCTTCGATGAGAAACCCTACCAGCTCCTGAGCGACGTGCGGGCACCTCTGCCGCCCGCACCGGGACAGCCGAGGCGGATCGACTACGAGTACAAGAGGGAGGGCACGTGCAACCTCTTCCTCCTGCTGGACCCGCATCGGGCCTGGAGACGCCTGGAAGTGACGGAGAGCCGAACGGCGGTGGACTTCGCGCACCAGATGAAGTGGCTGGTCGATGAAGGCTACCCCGAAGCGGACCTCATCCGGGTGGTGCTGGACAACCTGAACACGCACACCCCGGCCTCGCTCTACCAGGCGTTCCCTCCCGAGGAGGCGCGCCGGATTGCCCAGAGGCTTCAGTTCCACTACACGCCCAAGCATGCCAGCTGGCTCAACATGGCCGAGATCGAGTTCAGCGTGCTGGAGCGGCAGTGCCTGGGACGACGATTGGCTACCCCGGACGAGGTCGCCCGAGAAGTCGGCGCCTGGGAGGAGAGTCGCAACCACACGGGCGCGACCATTCACTGGCGATTTACCACCGCGGATGCTCGAACCAGGCTCCATCGCTTCTATCCGTCAGAAACGCAGTGACTGAGAACTAGCACGTTTCGGCGCTTTCCTGAAAGATCTTCCTTCTTCGGCTTTTGAGCGCGGCGAGGTAAAAGGCCGGTTGATGGGCCCTGAGGATCTTGATCGCTTCGCTGAACTGCTTGCGGACGAGGACGGAATTTCAGTATGTCCCGTTACGATGGATCTAGGGCATCTACACTCGATCGCGCCCTCCGAACTTCTTGAACCCTTTTACGTGCGGCTAGACCACACCGCCACCCGGATGGTCTATCCACAAGCCGCTGCGGAGATGAGACTACTGGCACAGCAGGTTCGGAACATGTCTCCGGAGCAGATTCTGCGAGTCCAGACGTGGTCGCGGTGCCTATACGAGACCCTTTACCATGCCATAATCTTTCTGTCGCACGACCCGTTCGCGGATTCGTGGCAGTCCGTCAGGATCGAAATTGATCCAGTAAATCGTCGCCGCGGTAATCGTGAGGAGCGGGTTCTCGGGATCATGCTGTTTGCCTGGATGATGGCTTGGAGTGCCAAGCAACCCTTTGTAACTGTCGAAGGCATCCATACGCCGGACCACCCCTTTGTGAGAAATTTCGTGAGCGCGGAGGGTGTGGTGTTGTCGGATTTGATTAGGCCGAATCTCCATTGGCCCTCCTCGCGCGAGAGCGTTGGGCTGCAGATCGCTGACCTTGCCGCGACCATTGTTCACCAAGCCGCAACGCAACTCAGCGATGCGACCGGTGCCGTGAGTCGATTTGGCAAGCTCATGCGCTCGTCCCATTACGGCTTTGCTCGAGGACCTGGCTTGATAAGCCCGCTTCCAGCTCCAGCTACTGAGGAGGCAACCGCTGTCCCGTACCAACCTCTGTTCGACGTAATGCAAAAACGCCGGCGCTAAAGTTAAGTTAACCCAATCCGCTCGAATCTCCTCCTGACGGAGGGGTGAAGCTGACGTAGCCGGCCACGCCAAGCCTTTGAATTCCAGCCCATCTATCGATGTAGCGGAACTGCTGGCTATGCGTCAGCTTCGGGCACTGGCCCTGATTGGATTCGATATGCCGAGACCGACGAGCACACAGATTGGAGCCATTGCAGAGAACTGGGTTGCGAATGCCTTGATGCTGGAGTCGCAAGGTCGGTTGTCGCCCTTCCTTCCACAGGCCGATGATGATGGAATCGACCTCCTGATATACGACAAGGAGAGCGGAAGGGCTCTTCCGGCACAGGTTAAATCGCGGACTGTCTCGCTGAAGAAGCGAGGAAGTGAGGACCGGGGAAATGTGGTTCACTTTGAGATTCGTCGTGCGACCTGCCGCGCCGAACGGTTTGCTGCTGCCATCCTTGTACTTACAACTCCTGACGGCTACTCGATCGAGTGTGCTTGGGTTATCCCGATGAGTGAACTGTCAGAGATCGCCCGAGAAGCTGCGACAAAGTTTGTCGTGCGCGCGAGCAAGAGCCCCCGATCTCAAGACCGCTACACGAGATTCAGGTGCCATTCCCCTGCTGAGTTGTACCAGAAAGTTCTTGAACAGCTATTGGCAGGAACCCCTCGCAGAGCGATCAGACGAAACCATAGCGACACTATCTAACCTGACGCCTCTGCCCAGATGTTGACCTGCTCAAAGGCCATCTCTTCCTCACAGAGGGAGTAGAACGGACAAAAGGAGCAGCCGTGACGCCGCTCTGCCGGTGCGAGCGGAAACTCAGCCATGGGCTTGGGTGTGTTCCGGTCCGGGTCGGCCAGCAGCGACTGCATTACCCGGATGCTCTCCCGCACTCGCTCCGCGGCCTGCACCACATCAAAGCGGGAAATCTCAAACGTGGTATCGTCACCGGTGGAGAGGTTGACCACCCGCCCGAACCATTCATCCTCGCGGAAAGGAAGCCCGAGCACGGTCCGGCAGTAGAGCGCGTAGAGCGGAATCTGCAACTCGGCGTCGCTGTCGTCGCCCGTTTTCCAGTCGAGGATGACGACGCGCCGGCCGCCTGGGCGGTAGACCAGGTCAGGGCCTGCGTAGATCGGCCAGCCTTCGTGGACGAATGCCTCCGGGCCATCCGGGACCGACACCCATTCGGGCCGGCAGCCTTCCAGATCCTGCCAGACGGCGCACGCTTCCAGGGTCCGCAGGCACACGCGCGCCTTCGCCACGGCGGCGGGGAGCGCGGAGGAATCCGCGCGGCCGGAGTGCCACGCGTCCCGCAGCATCACGAACCGTTTCGGGTCCCGGAGGAAAGCCGCACGGTGATGCGTGCCAAGCACGGCACGGTTCAGCGCGTCCGAGACGCGGGCGAGCATGACCTCGAACGAGGGTCGGGCCGCACCGTTCCGCGTTGCGAGGGCGCAGTCGCGGGCGCACTCGTGGACCGCCGACCCGACGATCAGAGGGAACGTAGTGAGCTGCTTGAGGGCGTATGCCTGTCGCGCCTGCTGCGGGGCGTCCGGCAGCCACCCTCCGTGGCTGCCGTAGTACCGCCAGGAGTAGGCGCGGGCACACTCCGCGAGGGCGCGGTCCCGCGAGTGGGACCAGCTGAACTCCGGGTAGGGGGCATCGTAGCCCATCGCTACAGCGCCAGCTGGAGCTCGGCCCCGGCCTCGACGGCCGTACGGGTGCGCGTGCTCCGGTTGCCGCACCGCTCATCGCCACCGGCGAGCTCGCCCGCGCCCAAGATCTCCGACGCCTTGATCTCCGTGGTCCAGCGCGTGTCGCCGCTGTCCGTCTCGTAGGAGCGGTAGTCGATCTCGCCCTCCACGTAGACGCGGTCGCCCTTGCGCAGGTACTTCTCGACAAAGCCGAACGTCGCCGGCAGGCTGTCCCACACCAGCACACGGTGCCACTGCGTCTTCTCCTGCGGCTGGCCGATGCGGTCGTTCCACCGCCGCGTCGTACCCAGCGAGAACTGCGCGACGCGGGCGCCGCTCGGGATGGTGCGGATCTCGGGATCGGCACCCAGGTAGCCGATCAGCGTGGCCTTGTTTAGACAACGAGACATGGACCTCTCCGGTGAAGAGCGTGAACGAGCGGAATACGCCGGCCGACTGGCTGCAGCGCGGCCCGGGTTGCGGCGGCCGCTCAGGACGCGGCGGCGGGAACCAAGAAGGTGTCCGGCGCGCTGGAGCGGACCGGCGTGATCCCGCGGATCTACATCCAGATCCTGCGGACGGGCGAGAAGACCGGAGAGGTTCCAGAGCTGGCGGCGTACGCGGCCGAACGGCTGGAGGAGAAGGTGATGTCGCAGGTCGAGAAGGCGCAGGAAGCGCTCATCCCGCTCGTCATGTTCATCGTCATCGGCGTGGTGGCTTTGATGATGATCGGGCTGTACGGGCCGATGGCGGGTCTGTACAAGGTCCTGCTGCACTAGGCGCCATGCCTCTGTGCAGGCGCGACACCAAAATTTGTCGCGTGTGCGTAACCAAATGATACAAATGCAGTTGCGCAGAGGGCGCCAGAGGAGACTCTGGCGCCCTCTGCTGTCCTGGTATTTGCAGTTCAGATGGAGCGACGTTCGGCCGCGACGGAATTGGATGTCGCTCGCGCGACGGAAACCGATCCGCGTTCCCGGCGTATGGACAAGGAGGCGCGGTGGGGCAGCAGACCGCGCCGAAAGTGTCACCACAGCGAGGCAGCAGATGGCAAAGCAGCAGATGGCAAAGCTACCCCGCGGGATCAGCATCCGGGACGTGGAGGGCTCTCTGCGAGTCCAGCGCGAGCTCCGAAGCCTCGGGCTCACCTCGGCCACGGCAATGGCGATTTTGGAGGACCGGCTGCGCTTCGAGGGCCCGATGGCCCAGCTCATCCGTGAAGCCGAGACGCGGCAGGAGGCGATGCGGCTACACACCGAGGTCGGTGGCGCGCTGAGCTCGCTGGTGGAGCGGGCAGAGCTGATCCGGGAGTACACCGATCGGGCGGTGAGCAGCTCGAGCTTCGCGTCGGTGCTCGCGATGAGCGAAATAGCGCGCGAAGCCGCCTCCCGAACGCCCAATCCCCCGAGCGAGGGCATCCTCGCCGCACAGGAGCGATGGTTTTCGTCGCTCACTACTGCGATGGGCCAGACGTCCATCCGTGCCCTCACGGAACGCTTGGCGGTGCCGACGCCCGATTTCGGCTTCCGCATCCGCGACGCGCTCGATGCCGTCGCGTTCGCTTTGCCATCCGCCTTCGATGACCTGCGAGTCCGGATTCCGGACTGGGCAGACGCGATCGCGGAGGACCTGGCCGAGCAGGCAGAAGACGGCTTCAACGCTGGTGCCGATAACCGCAGCATCGAGCAGTATTTCCTCGACCTGCTCGGCTCCCTGGGCGTTCCGGAGGCGGCCCGGCGGCCCCTGGCACTCATCCTGGTCTTAATGCTTTCGTTCGCCCCTGAGATCTCCGGAGTCGAGTGGTGTCGCTGGCGTGACGGGGACGCGCAGGAGGAGGCGCGCCAGCGCGAGATTGCGCTGGGGCAGCATGTGGATGAGCTGGGAGCGACGCTGGACAGCCTGCTGCAGATCGCCCAGAACC
>DATAAL010000042.1:0-1661 GCA_036260145.1 Longimicrobiaceae bacterium
GACAAAGTCCGTGATGGTGACTTCATGCTTCTCAATCAATCCGGCCAGGTAGTCCGCGTCCGTTTCCATCCCAGGCGACGGAATAATGCTCTTTCCACCGCTGATCAATGGCCAAAAGAGCTGCCACACCGCGCTGTCGTAGACGTGGCGCGTGGTCTGGAGCACCACCTCCGCCGCCCCGGGACCGAAGTAGTCACTCATCCAGAGGAAACGGTTGGTGATCCCCCGGTGCGGGACGAGCACGCCCTTCGGCTTTCCCGTGGAGCCGGAGGTGTAGATCACGTAGACGGGGTCTTCCGGATCCGGAGCGGCGGGGGCTCGCGGCCCCGGCTCCTCCGTGCCGACGCGGTCGGCGAACAGGAAGGTCCGGGCCAGCTCCGCCTCCCCGAAGCGCGTGGTCCCGTCCACCAGGACGACCTCCCCGCCGAGCTCGTCCAGGACCTCGCGGAGCCTGGCCACGGGCCAGCGCACGTCGAGCGGGGAGAACGCCGCCCCCGCCCTGAGGACTCCCAGCATCGCCACCGGAACCCCGAGGCCGCGCTCCATCAGGATCGGGACGCAGGCGCCCTTTCCGAGGCCGCGCGCCGCGAGCGCCGAGGCCAGCGCTCCGGCGCGCCGGTCCAGCTCGGTGTAGGTGAGCATCGCGTCGCCGCATACCAGCGCCACGGCCCCCGGCGTGCGCCGCGCCTGCTCCTCGATCCGCTCGTGGATGCAGCGCCTCGCGTACGGTTTCGCGGTCGCGTTCCACTCCTCCAGGACCCGCCGCCGCTCGCGGTCGCCGAGGAGCGGGAGCTGCGAGACCCGGCACCACGGGTCGGCCGTGATCCCCTCCAGGAGCACCCGCAGATGCTCCAGCATGCGCTCCACGGTGCCGGCGTCGAAGAGCTCTGTCCGGTACGCGAGTGTTCCGATCAGCTGGTCGCCGCGCTCCCTGCACGTCAGGCTCAGGTCGGTCGCCGCGGTGTCCCGGTCACTCCCCGACGGCGCGGCTCCGGCCACCGCCCCCCCGGCGGCGCCGGCGTCCACGTTCTGGAAGGTGAGCATCACCTGGTACAGCGGCGTGTGGTTGAGGCTGCGCTCCACGCGCAGCTCCTCCACCAGCTTCTCGAAAGGGAGGTCCTGGTGGGCGTAGGCCCCCAGCGTCGCCTCCCTCACCCGGCCGAGCAGCTCCTGGAAGGCCGGGTCCCCGGAGAGGTCGGCGGTGAGCACGAGGGTGTTCACGAAGAAGCCGATCAGCGGCTCCAGCTCCACGCGGGTGCGCCCCGCGATCGGCATCCCCACGCTGACCACCTCCTGGCCGCTGTAGCGCGACAGGAGGGCCTGGAGGGCGGCCAGGAGGACCATGAACGGCGTCGCCCCCTCGGTCCGGCCCACCCCCCGCAGCGCCCGCGTGAGCTCGGTGGGAACGGCGAAGCCCAGGCTGGCCGCCCGCCCGCTCAGCACTGCCGGGCGCGGACGGTCGGTGGGAAGCTCCAGCAGCGGCGGCGCCGCGGCGAGCCGCTCCCTCCAGTAGGCCAGCTGCCGCTCCAGCACCTCGCCGCGAAGCCACTCCCGCTGCCACACCACGTAATCCGCGTACTGCATACGAAGCTCGGGGAGCGGGGACGGCTCCCCGAGCGAGAAGGCATCGTACAGCGCCCCGATCTCCCGGCGGAGGAGCC
>DATAAL010000043.1:0-11493 GCA_036260145.1 Longimicrobiaceae bacterium
CTGAGCCGCCGCGGCGGCTCAGCCGTCCGGGCCCGGCTCCCGGTCCGCCCCCCCGCGCCGCTTCCTCCGCTTCCTCTCCCTTCCCTTTTCCCGCAGCTCGTTCAGCTCCGCCAGGAACGCCCGCGAGGCCACCGCCAGCGCCCCGGACTCCCGTAGCGGAGTGGGGCCCATCTGCAGAAAGTCCAGCAACGCCCTGCGAAGCGCGGTGTCGGAGGTGTATCCGCACGCCCGGGCCACCGCGGACACGGTCCGCTCCGGGTCGTCCAGCAGCGTGCAGGCAAGGAGGACCCGGACCCAGGCAAGGAGGCGCCGCGGCGGAGGGAGGAAGGAGCGCTCGCTCCAGCGGGCCAGCGTCTTGGTGGAGATGGAGAGCGCCCGCGCCAGGTCCGGGGCGTGCCCGCCCCCGGAGATCGCCTCCGCCGCAGCCATGAGGATGATGCGTGCCCGACCCGATACGTAGGAGGGAAGGTGCCGCGCGAGCAGATTCTTGAGGAAGCGCCCTTCCGCCTGGCGCACGATGCGCCGTATCCCCTGCGGCGAGTCCTCCACCCCGATCAGGATCACCTCGGAGATCCCGAGCATCCCCAGAGCCTGGATGTCACTCTCCGCTCCACGCCGCGGGGTCAGCGCGGCCACCACGCTCACCGACGGGAACTCCCGGAGCAGCGCCCTCAACTGCGGAGAGATCTCCCTCCTCTCCGCTCCCATATAGGGATCCACGATCACCACCGCAGTCGGAGGCGCATCACGCAGGGCGTCCCGGAGCGTTCCCCATTCCGAGACGGACCAGCATGCGAAGGCGGCTCCACCCGCCAGGACCACGCGATTGCGGAATTCGCTGTCCGGGTGGAACACCAACAGGGGGCGACGCGTTCGGCGCATACCGGGCGTTTTCTATCCGTACATTTCAGGGATACATGTTGACATTGTCCTTACCCACTTGCACTTTAGCGCTCGTCTGCTGGCCGCTTAAACCCCTCGAAATGAAAGTCTTACAATGAAAATTGTACGTCTGGTACTGCTTGCCGCCTGCTTCGTCGCTCCCGTTGCCTGCAGCGGCGAGAGCCTGGTGCAGCCGGATACACCCACGCAGGTCGTGCCCTCCAACGAGGTACAGGTGAGTGTTCCGTCGCTCAACACTGAGAGCAGCGACTCGACGGCACGGGACGGCGGGGGCGCATTCGGTTCGGGCACCTGAGCCCGCGGCTGCCGGTCTTTCGAACCGTCGGGAGCTCTCCGCCTCCCGCGGGCGCGACCGTCCTCCGCTTCATCGTACGCCCGCGATCTGCCCTTCCAGAGAGGCCACGAGTTCCCGCGCGAGGGTCTCGGCCTGCTCCTCGAGTGCCTGATCCATCCGGTTCCCGATTCGTGTGGCGGGGGTCTCTCTCGTCCGGATCATGACGATCGTCCGCTCGGCCTCCGCGACCACGTCGGCCTCCTCTCGATCCAGGGCGGTCCGCCGGGCGTATTCGGCGCCCGCCTCCGCGAGCTCCCACTCACTCATCCCGACCGCGCCGTACGTCAGTTGCAGCAGCGACGCGGGGAGGGAGGAGGCCCCCTCCAGACCGGGAGCGAGCCGCCCTACCTCGGTCCATGCAGCCTGGAACACGGCGCGCTGTTCTCCGCACCCGGCAGCACGCCCGATCGCTCCCAGAACACGGATGCGATCCTGAGGCTGGACGAAGTGCGGCAGCAGCGCCTGGAGAACCGGGAGCGCCCGCAGATAATGCCCCCGCGTATTCCAGAAGTAGGCGATGTCGTGAGCAAGCGTCGGAATGTTCGGGTGGGATGGGCCGTATGCCTGGAACGACCTGTGCGCGTACGTCTCCGCGTTCACCATGTCGCCCATTTCGATGGCGACGGCAAAGAGGTCGTGATAGGCCCGGCCCTGGATCTCCCTCAGCCCGTGCCGCTTTCCCACGCGGAGCGCCTTCAGGTGCTCCCGCCGGGCCGTGGCGTACCGGCCCTGCTGGTAATAGCTGTTCCCCAGGGCCAGGTAGGCCGTTGCGTGCGCCTCCCAGTCCCTGGAACGCCGGCCCACGGTGCTGGCGTGACGGAACCAGAGGTCCGCGATATCCCAGATCGCCTGGCGCCGCGCCAGGGAGCCGGTCCGGTACGCGATCCGCGGGTCGTTCGGCACGCACATGCCGGCGGCCTGCATGAACCGTAGCGCCGTGGCGGGCGCGGATCCTTGCCGCTCCGCCCACTCCGCCATGCTTTCGCAGGCGGCGGAGACGCGCCTCGGATCGGTTGCGACAGGGTCGTCAAGCAGGTCGCACACCACCCGCAGCGCCTCACGCACCCCCTCGGGGACCTGGCCCAGACGCAGGAAGGACCGCAGGTCGTCCGCCGCTCCCGGGGGGAACAGCCCGGGGTGCTCACCGGGTGCGGTGAGAGCCCAGGACACCACGTTGCGATACGCGCGCCAGAGAGGGAAGCGCAGCTCGGCGGGGACCTCTTCGAGAATCTCCGCGCCCTCGAACGGCCCCGTGCTGCGGATGGCCGGGAGGGCGAGGCGGAGGAGGTGGCGGGAGCCGCGCATGGCGGCTTCACGCTGAGAACGCTTCATCAACGGCTCCTGGGGGTGCTCCATGGACCGGTATACGGTCCGGCAAAGGGACCACATACTACTAAGCTAAACAGGTGCCTTCCGATAAACCATAGCCGGTGATATCCGTACATTTGAGCGACATCGAGAGGCGGGGAGGACGGGAGGAACTCCGGGAACGGGTGGCCACGCTTGCGAAACCTGTGCCCGCTCCGGTGCCACCCGGATCCGGCGCCGGCATGCGACAGGAGGCGGGTGCACCGCACCCGCCTCCTGTAAACATCTGCCGATCGGAGAACTCTCTTCGCTACGCGGCTTCGCGCTCGAAGTGCACCCCCGTGGCCTGCTCGATCGCCTCGACCACCGCGCGCGTGAGCCGTACCTGCTCCTTCATCCCCGTCCAGTTCTCGCGGACGAACGCCTTGAGGTTCTGGACCCTGCCGCCGACCTCCATCTCGGCGCCCTCGTCCACCTGCGGGCCGACGGCCTTGATGAACTCCAGCATCGCCTCGTGCTCCTGCCGCACCCGCGCCAGGCTCTCCTCCTTTTTGCGCCCGGAGCCCGCCGCCTTCTCCCTCTTGAGGAGCGCCCACGCGGGGAGCTGGGGCGGATCCCACCGGAAGGGCTTCCCGTCCTTGGTCTTCCCCCGGAGCTTCCCGTTCTCGGAGACGTTGGCGAACGACTCCTCCAGCCTGTAGAGGTATCGCCCAACGCCCCATTGCACGGCCGCACGCTTCATGGCGCCGCTCAGGCCACCCTTCACCTCCTCGATGTCGGTGTTCTCGGCGCCGTCCCACTTGGTGACCCACTCCTCGCCGACCCTGATCGAGATCCCGCACAGCACCCCTCCGCCGGGGCCGGGCTTGAACTCGTTCTTCCAGCTCCCCGGACCGACGACGTCGTCCAGGCGCTGCTGGATGGCGCGGTTGGTGACGTAGGGGACGCAGATCGCCCACACCTTGCCGTTCTTCTCCCCCGCCTGCTGGAGGCGCCACTCGATCTCGTCCACGTCGAAGAAGTTCTGCAGCGCCTTGAAGTCAATCTCGCTCATCTCTCGCTCTCCTTGTCTCTACGCAGAAGCCTCTCTCCGGCTCCGACCGGCTCCTACGCCGCTTCCTTGCGGAACGGCGTCCCCGTGGCCCGCTCGAGCGCCTCCACCACCGTGCGCGCCAGGCGGAACTGCTCCTTCAGCGACCCCCAGTTCTCGCGGACGAACTGCTTGAGGTTGCGGATCTGCCCGCCGACCAGGATCTCGGCGTCGTCCCCCACCTTGGGACCCACCGCCTTGATGTACTCCAGGAGCGCGTCGTGCTCCTCGCGGGTCCGCGCCACCTTGAGCACCTCGGCGCGGCTGGGGCCCTTGGTCCCGGCGCTGTAGCCCAGGTTGGCGAGAGCGCGCCCGATGGCGCTGGACTCGCAGCTCTCCAGGTGGCTCCCCCGCCCGGAGGGCGACTTCCCCTCCACCTCGCGCGCCCACCCCGAGGTGTAGATCCCCATGGCGGCCTCCTCGGGGGTGCGGTACACCCGCGCCTCGAAGACGACTTCGGGACCGTCCATCTTCACGGCGAAGGTGCGGATGGAGCCGTCCGGGTGGTCCCGGTAGAACTCCACGACGCGCTCCTGAACGGTCGCGTAGCTCTCGAGCTGGATGTCTGCCATCGGTCTTCCCAGGTAACAGGTGAGGGACCGGTGCGGGGACCGCCTCCCGACGGGTTTCGAGGATTTGCGGCTGCGGGGTCCCGGGTTCTCCGCGCCCACTCGGGGAGGGCTCCGGGCGCGTACGGTTGATACGCCGCAATTACCCGAAGGTTCCCCGAAAGATAATTTTCTGGCAACGGTTTACAAGGGCTTCAGTCCGGCTCCTAACAGAAGGCTGCCGCCGCGGGCACTCCGGGAGACTCCCGGTTCCCCACTCCGGAGGAACGGGGATCGCGGCGCGGAGGATTTTCCGGATTTCCGGATGCGTGGCGGGGTCCCGCTCCGCCTGAGCGGCGCACCGCCGGGAGCGGATCTTGCGCGAGTCGTGGACGACTTCTCGATCCGTTCCTACAGCAGGAGCATCATGGCGCGCGGCGACGAGGCGGAGGAGATCGCGGGGGTGAAGGTGACGCACCCGGACCGGGTGCTGTACCCGGAGCAGGGGATCACCAAGCGGGAGCTGGCGGAGTACTACGTGGCGGTGGAGGCGCTGCTCCTCCCGCACCTGCGGGGGAGGCCGCTGACGCTGGTCCGCTGCCCCTCGGGGCAGGAGACGCAGTGCTTCTACCAGCGCCGGGCGGCGAAGGGGACGCCGCAGGCCCTGGGACGGGTCCGGGTCCCGGTGGAGGGGGAGGAGGAGACCTATCTGGTGGCGAACACCCTTCGGGCGGTGGTGTCGCTGGTGCAGATGGGGGTGCTGGAGATGCACGTATGGGGTGCCCGGCGGGACCGGCTGGACCGTCCCGACCGGATGATCCTGGACCTGGACCCCGCGCCGGGAATCGCCTGGGCGGAGGTGGTGGAGGCGGCCGTGCGAATCCGCGACCTCCTGGCCGGGGTGGGGCTGGAGGGCTTCGTGAAGACCAGCGGGGGGAAGGGGCTGCACGTGGTGGCTCCCCTCCTCCGCGGCCACGGGTGGGAGGAGGTGCGGGAGTTCTCGCGGGCGGTGGCGGAGACGATGGCGCGCCGGGATCCGGACCGCTTCCTGACCAGCGCGTCCAGGGAGGAGCGGGAGGGGAAGATCTACGTGGACTACCTGCGGAACTCTTGGAGCGCGAGCGCGGTGGCGGCGTACTCCACGCGCGCGCGGCCGGGCGCGCCGGTCTCCTTTCCCCTGGACTGGGACGAACTGGGCGCCGACACCCGGCCGGGGGACTTCACCGTTCGGACCGTCCCGGAGCTGGCGAGGCGGCGCCGGGATCCCTGGGCCCGGATGGGGGAGGTTCGCCAGACCATCCGGCGTGGAATGCTCGAGAGGCTGGAGGGGGATTGAGTCGACCCGAACCGACGCTGGTGACGGCTGCTCCGCTGCCGTATCTGCTCTCCGCTCCCGAGGCTCCGCCGGGATCCGGGCTCCGGCCGGTGCTGTGTTTCCTGCACGGCTACGATGAGGGTGCCCCCACCGAGATCCGCGCGGGACTCACCCGGCACGGGCCCTTCCGTCGCGACGGTGCCGCACGCCTGGTGGAAGAATTCCTGGTGGTGGCCCCGCAGCTTCCGGCCCGGGGCCGGCGCGTGACCCGGGCGAGCGGCCTTTTCGCAATCCCGTTCCACTGGTGCGGATGGCCGGCTACGCCGTGCTTGGTGCCTTGCGTCCGCACGCGGACATTTTGATATTCTTCGTCACCCTACAGGAGCGGACTCCACCCGGCAGGTCCCGACAACCCCGAAGCGCGAATGGCACTGGTACGAGAGAGGGACGACGACCCGCGGGAAGGGACGGGCTGGGTCCCGGTGGCATGTTACGGGATGGTGTACGAGGCCGACTTCGCCCGCGCGACGCTGGAGAGCGCGGGGATTCCCGCCCACGTCCACGGGAGCGAGCACGTGGGGATCTTCGGCCCGGGGTGGGCCGGACCGAACATCCGTGGGCTCACCGTCCTGGTGCCGGCGGAGTGCCTGGAGGAGGCCCGGGAGCTGCTTTCGTACGGGGACGCGGAGGAGTGGGAGGAGTAGACCTCGGAGAATGTCCGGGAGTGCGCCGGCCCGCCCCTGTGTGCAGGGACGGGCCTTCTTGTTACGGGGTATGTCTGGAGAGCCGGATACGTTCTACCGGCAGGTCTCGCTGACCACCTGCCCCTCGATCACCACCGCGCACACGTGCGTGGTGTACTCGAAGGGGTCCCCGTCGAAGAGCGCCAGGTCGCCGTCCTTCCCCGGCTCCAGCGACCCGACGCGCCGCTCCATCCCGATCACCCGCGCCGCGTCGATGGTCACGGTGCGCAGCGCGTTCTCCACCCCCAGCCCGTTGGCCGCGGCCACCGCCGCCTCGAAGAGCACCACCCGGGTCTTGGGGACGTACCCCTCGAAGCCGCTCTGCAGCGCCACCACGATCCCGGCGTCGCGCAGGATCTTCGCGGTCTCCAGGGTGGCGTTCTCGGTCTCCCCGCTGGTGCGGACCATGGTGGGGTGCAGGATCACCGGGACGTCCGCCCGCCGGATCTCGTCGGTCACCCGGTACGCCTCCGCCGCCCCGTCCAGCACCAGCTTGAACCCGAACTCCCTCGCCAGCCGGAGCGCGGCCAGGATCTCCGTGGTCCGCTGGGCGGTGACCAGCGCGGGGCGCCGCCGCTCCAGCACGTCCAGGAGCGCCTCCATCCGGAGGTCGGGCGCCTGTCCCCCCGCCCGCCGCTTGCGCTCGTACTCCCGCGCCTTGAGGAACTCGTTGCGTAGCATGGCCACCCCTCGGGCGCGGGTCCCCGGCGTGCGGTAGTTGCTCGCGACCGACGGCCCCAGGGTGAAGGCCACCATGGTGGCGGAGTCCACCAGGGCCTCCCCCACGTCGTCCCCCCGCGTCTTCACCACCATGGTCTGCCCGCTGGCGAGCGCGCCAGGGCCGTGCCCGGTGTGCACTGTGGTGACGCCGTGTCCCCGCAGCCAGGCCACCAGCTCGTCGGAGGCGTTGTAGGCGTCCACCGCCCGCAGCTCCGGCTGGATGGCGTCGGTGCGGTCGAGCTGGTCCTGGTCGTGGGGCTGGCCGAGGAGCCCCGCCAGCCCCACCACCGAGTGCGCGTCCACCAGCCCGGGGGTGACCACCCGGGCCGTCAGGACCCGGTACCCCGCGGGGACGGGTACCTGCGAGGCGGGACCCACCCGCTCGATCCTGCCGCCACGGATCAGCACCACCCCGTCGCGGATGGGCGCCCCGGCCATGGTGTAGACGGTCTCCCCCCGCACGGCGAGCTGCGCGTGCGCCGCGGGGGTGGAGAGCGCCACCCCCGCGAGGGCGGCGAGCGATGCCAGGCGGCTCATCGGTGGCCCTCCTCGCCCTCGTGGACGTGCAGGGCGCCGCCGCGGAAGACGCCGTACCCGCCGACAGCGAGCTTGCGCTGCTCCGGGTCGGCGCGGTCGAACAGTTTCCTCCCCTCGATCCACGTCTGCTCCACGTGGGTGTACACGCTGAACGGGTCACCGGACAGGACGACGAAGTCCGCGTCCTTCCCCCGCTCCAGCGAGCCGATCCGGTCCTGCATCCCCAGGATCCGCGCGCCGGCGAGGGTCACCGACCGCAGCGCCCCCTCACGAGACATCCCGTTGCGGACCGCGAGCGCGGCGGAGCGGAGGAAGAAGCGGGAGTCGGTGATCCCGTCGTCGGTGTGGAGGCCCACCTCCGCCCCCGCCCGCTCCAGCGCCATCCCGGTGGTGGCGCTGAACTCCGCGGCTTCCAGCTTCCCGCCGGGGGCGTCGATGACGGTGATGGAGGCGGGGACCCGGGCCGCGGCGATGCGGTCGGCCACCTTCCACCCCTCGCTGACGTGGTGCAGCACCACCCGGAACCCGAACTCCTGCGCCAGCCGCAGCACGGTGAGGATGTCGTCGGCGCGGTGGGTGTGGAAGTGCACGGTGCGCCTCCCCTCCAGCACCTCCACCAGCGTCTCCAGCTCCAGGTCGCGCGCGGGGAGCTTCTTCGGGTCGCCCGCGGCGGCGCGCACCCGGTCGCGGTGGTCCCGCGCCTTGATGAAGCGGTCGCGGATGATGGCGGCGGCCCGGCCGCGGGTCCCGGGGTGCGGGGTGGCGCCGCGCGGGTTGGTCCCGTTGGCCATCTTGAGCCCCCCGCAGATCTCGCGCAGCGTGTCGCGGCAGAAGAGCAGGTCGTCGATGGCGTTGCCGTCGCGCAGCTTGAGGTACGCGGTCTGGCCGCTCATCAGGAGCCCGGAGCCGGGCATCACGTTGACGGTGGTGACGCCCCCGGCGCGCGCCCGCAGGATCCCGTCGTCGCGCGGGTCGATGGTGTCCAGGATCCGCACCGAGGGGTGGAGGGGCGCCGACTGGTCGCCGCCGTCCCCGCCGCCGATGTGCGAGTGGGTGTCGACCAGCCCCGGCATGATGGTCCTGCCGGACACGTCGTGCACCTCGGCGTCTGCCGGAACGGGGGTATCCGCCCCGCCGACGGCCACGATCTTCCCGCCCTGCACGACGAGGATGCCGTTCGGGATGGGGGCGGAGGCGACGGGGATGAGGGTGGCGCCCCGGAACACCTGGGCGCGCTCCTGCGCGGCGAGGGGGACGGCGACCCCCGCCGCGAGCAGGAGGAGCGGTACGAGCGTTCGCTTCATGCGGATGCGTACTCCGTGGATGAGGATTCGGCGGGCGGGGAAATATATGGCGTCCGCCCCCGGAGCGCACACCCGGAGAAGGCGAAGCGGTCACCCTGCATCCTCCCCGCCGAGCCGCTCGTCCAGGAGGCGACGCATCCGCTGCAGCTCGTCCCCGGTGAGCCCCCGGTCGGAGACCAGGTGCGTGAGGAGGAGCTCCGGCGAGTTCCTGAACAGCTTGCGCACCAGCCGCCGGAGGGCGCTGGTCCCCGCCGCCTCGCGCTCCACCAGGGGGTAGTAGTGGTACGCCTTTCCCTCCTCGCGATGCCCCACGTACCCCTTCTCTTCCAGGGTCCGCAGGACAGTGAGCACGGTGGTGTAGGCCAGCTCGTCCGGGAGCCGCTCGCGCACCTCGGCCACGGTGGCGGAGTGCAGCTCCCAGAGCACGCCCATCACGTCCAGCTCCCGGTCGGTGAAGGAGATCTCCATGGCTCGCTCCGTGTTCCGGTCCGGGGGGTCTCAGCGCCCCGGACGGCCGGCGGCCGGCGGCGCGTCCAGGGAGAAGCGGACCGTGAGAGAGCCCCGCACCGGGACGGCGCGCCCCCCACGCACCCCGGATGAGAAGCGGGCGCCGCGGATGGCCTGGACGGCCGCGGCTCCGAACTCGGGTCGGCTGGCCTCCACCACCTCCACCTCCCCGATGGTCCCCTCGGGGGTGATGACGAGCGCGATCGTGGCGCTGCCGGGGAGCCCCGCCTCCCGCAGCAGGGGCGGATAGGCGGTCAGCAGGGCGAGCCTGACCTCGTCGGAGTTGAGGAGCCGGGGCCGGATGTCCAGCTCTCCGAGCTCCGACGCGGTCCCCAGCCCCACCCTGACGCGCACGGCCGGGTCCGCGATCCCGGCCTCGCCGCTCAGGGTGAAGACCACGGGGAGCCGCAGGCGCACCGCGACGATGTGCCTCCCTCTCCGGGCGGGGATGAAGCTGGCCTCGCGGACCACCGCCAGGGCGGCTTCCGCGAAGGCGGGGTGCGTGGCGCTCACCACCCGAGGCTCCACGACGACCCCGCGTGGGTCCACCACCAGGTCCACCCGCGCGCTCCCGGCGATGCCCGCGGCGCGGAGGAGGGGGGGGTACTTCTCGCGGATCAGCCCGGCGACCCGCCCAGCATTCGCCAGCCGGGGCCGGGTGGTCACCCGGGACAGTTCCAGTACCTCGTAGCGGGGCTCCTGACGGGGGCCGTCCGCGCGCCCGATGCTGAAGCTCGTGAAGGAGCCCGCCATGGGGGGCACCGCCGCCGCGGACGCCAGCGCGGCCGCGCACGCCGTGGCGTACCCGACGGCGGCGCGGAGGCGGTGTCGGGCCTTCGGGGAGGCGATGATGCGGATCCGCCGCTCCAGGAAGGACCGGGGCTCGGTGAGGGCGGGGACGGGGATGCGCCCACCGGAGGCGAAGCCGCCCACGTCCACCAGGAGCTTCCCGTACTCTCGCGGATCGGGCCCGCCGCGCAGCACGCGGGCGTCACAGTCGACCTCCAGGGCCAGCCGGAGGCGGCGGAACTGCCACCAGAGCGCGGCGTTCCAGGGGACCAGCAGCACGGTGAGCAGGGCGAGGAGGAGGAGCAACGGGTCACGGGCGCGGATGTGCTCGCGCTCGTGCTCCACGACCATGCGCCGGCGCGGCTCGTCCCAGGCGAGCACCCACTCCGGGAGGACGATCTCGGCGCGGAAGAAGCCCACCACAGCGGGACCGGTGCGAGGAGACACCAGGACGGGGACTCCGGCGACGGTCTCCCCGGGCCACCTGCGGCGCTGCAGGCGAAGGGCGGTGACCAGCCCGCCGGCGGTGAGGAGGAGGAGCAGGCTGGCGACCGGCCACACCAGGAGCAGGAGCAGGTCCGCCGTCCCCGCCGGGGTCATCTCCATGAGCTCGGGCTCGGCGGGGGCGAGGAGCCCCACGTCCAGGACGGCGGTCCCGGCCGGGGGAGGCGCGGGTGGGAGGAGGCGGCTCCGCAGGTCCACGGCGCCGTTGTACCCCAGGGGGACGGCGGTGGACAGGACCAGGGCGCCGGCCCACACCCAGCGGGTGGGACATCCGTAGGGGTGGAGCGCCCGCTCCAGGGCAAGCGCGGCGAGCCCGAACAGGGCGGAGACCGCGGTGCAGTACAGCATCCAGGTGACGACCATGGCTCTGCCTCCTCTCCGCGCGAAGGTGGGCGGCTCCGGCAGCATCTACTATAACTCTAGTAGACGATAGCCAGGCCGCCCTCCCGTGTCAACTACAAATCTAGTAGAAGGGTGTCCGCCGCCGACGCGGTCCGGCGGCAGCGATGCACGGGACTTGCGGGGCCTGCCGTGGCCGGCTCTCCCGGCGGCGCCGGCGCGGCTTTCAACTCAGAACGTTTGGAGACCGAATGAAGAACAGGGTAATGGGCGTGGGGATCCTCTCGCTCCTGGCGGCGGGGTGCGCACCCGCCACGTTCTCGGCGGGGCCGGGAAGCCCTGCCGTGACGCTGCGGCTGATAAACAACGCCGGGCAGCAGGTGGGGAGCGCGGTGCTGGCCGACACGGAGGAGGGGGTGCGGGTCAACCTGAGCGTGCGGGGGATCCCCGCGGGCGTCCACGGCTTCCATATCCACGAGAACGGCATGTGCGATCCGCCGAACTTCACCTCGGCGGGGAGCCACTACAACCCTACGGGGCGGCAGCACGGGA
>DATAAL010000044.1:0-31439 GCA_036260145.1 Longimicrobiaceae bacterium
CCCGGTCACGCTGCGCTTCCCGGGCTACACGGGCGGCACGACGGACACCGCCGCGCTGCAGGCCTACCTGCAGGGGCGGAACCCGGCCGGCGGCACCGCTACGGCGACGGTCAGCGGCGCGACGTTCAACAACACCAGCCCAGCAGGGAGTGCCTGTCCTACGCCGCCCTGAAGCTGACATTCAAGATCCAATATCCTCTCCTAGGAAGTCAAGATTCTCGGGCCGGGCGCCAATACTGGTACCCGGCCCGTCTAGCTCCTATGGATTCAGTGGACTCGGTCGATCACCCTGTTTGCTCCATGCGTCGTGGCGGTTCCCGCGGAACCGGACCGGCAAGAGCAGCGAAGGCTCTCTCAGGTGAACACAGCCTCGTAACGCATCCCCCCCGCATCCGGTCCGATCGGGACCAGGAACAGGTCGAACGCACCCATCCCCTCGTTCTCCATGCGGTAGATCCGCTGCGGGAGCACCGGGGAGAGTGGTCCCCGGAAGGTGAGGGTGAAGGGCACCCGCTGGCCGTCCGAGCCGCTCCCCCAGGTGCGGGCTTCAGCCAGGCGGGTCTCGATCGTGTTGCCGTCGTCCAGCCGGATCAGGAACGCCTCGCCCAGGTGGCCGGCGAAGGTGTCGTGGGTGAAGGTCTCAAGCATGTGGTGCTCCGGTTCGGGACGGTGCTGCGTAACGTGCTTCGGGGACGTGGCGCCGGCCCGGGAGCCGGACGGCCTGCGGGCAAAGATGCACCTGGCGCGGCTCCGCGCAACCACCCGGCCTCACATCGGGTCTTCATCGAGGTCGCGCGCGTTGCGGGCCGATCCGCGCAGGATTAGCTTCGAGGCGGTAAACACCTTCCCGCACATTTCGCCACATGCACTCCGATCCCGCAACCGCTCCCCTCCCGCATCCCGCCTCCCCCGGACCCGGGGAGCCGCCCGACGGCATACTGGACTGGGTGCGGCGGCTGGCCGACGAAGCCCCGCTGGGGGTGCTGGTGCTCGACGCGGCAGGGATCGTCCGCTACGTCAACGCCGCGGAGATCCTCAGCTCCGAGCGGAGCGAAGCGGAGACCATCGGAAGGGACTTCTTCCGTGATCTCGCTCCGACGCTGGAAGGAGAGGGACTGGGAGAGCATTACCGCTCGCGGGTGGCTACCGAGGGGGTAGAGATGGAGGCGGATCTCCTCCTGCCTATGTCACAGGGGAACCGGGTGGTGCGGGTGGTAATCCGGTCTGTGCGCTGGGGCGGGGAGCCATGGGGGGTTCTCCTGGTGGAGGATCGCTCCGAGCTGGTGCGGGAGCAGGAGCGTCGCAGGCAGGCGGAGCGGCTGGCCTCGGTCGGGGAGCTGGCGGCCGGCGTGGCGCACGAGGTGAACAATCCGCTCGCCTCCATCAAGAGCTTCGCGCAGCTCCTCGCCCGCGATGCCGTCGGGAGCGCGCAGCGTGAGGCACTGGGGATCATCATCGAGGAGAGCACCCGGATCTCGGGGATCGTCGGGGAGCTCCTCTCCTTCGCCCGCCAGCAGGGAGCCGGGGGCCGCGAGCCGGTGAACCTCAGCGCCCTGGCGGAGCGGGTGCTCAGCATCCAGCGCTACGCGCTGGAGACAGCGGGGATCGAGGTGCGCCGGGACTTCGACACCTCCCTCTCCCCGGTCATGGGAGAGGCCGGGGCGCTGCACCAGGTGATCCTCAACCTGGTGGTCAACGCGGAGCAGGCGCTGGTCTCCCGCCCGGGACCCCGGCTGCTGATCGTGCGGACTCGCGAGTCCTCCGAAGGCGTGGTGCTCTCCGTGGTGGACAACGGTCCCGGGATCCCCCGCGCACGGCTCAAGCATATCTTCGACCCCTATCACACCACAAAGGAGGCGGGGACGGGTCTCGGGTTGGTGATCTCCGCCGGGATCGTGCGCGACCACGGCGGACAGATCTGGGCGGAGAGCGACGAGGGGCGCGGGACGGCGTTCTTCGTCCAGCTTCCTCCGCAGGGCGCGATGCCGGCCAAGCGCCCCCGCCCGCAGCGGCAGGTCCCGGAGACGGAGACGAAGCGGCGGCTGCGGGTCCTGGTGGCGGACGACGAGCCGAACCTCCGCCTGGCCGTCTCCCTGTTCCTCTCCCGGCGCGGACACGAGGTGGTGCAGGCGGCGGACGCCTACCAGGCGATCCGACTCGCCGGGGAGCAGGAGTTCGACGTGGCGCTGGTGGACGCGCGGATGCCCGGGGACGGGCTGGACCTCCTGGAGCGGCTGGAAGCCCTCCCCTCGCTCCAGGGGCGGACCGCGCTGATGACCGGTGACATCGGCCGGGCGCGCACCAGCCAGGGGATCACCACGGGACGTCCCTGCCTGACCAAGCCCTTCGACCTGGACGAGATGGCGCGTCTCGTCGAGAAGCTCGGCGCGTGAGCACTCCGGCGGAGGCGGACCACCGGTCCGCCGCGGCGTGCACTGCGTGGCTGGCGGTGAGCGATGGGCTGCTCGCCGGGATCCATCACGCGCTCAACAACCGGATGGCCTCGGTGAGCGCCCTCTCCCAGCTCCTGGCGCTGGACGGGACTCCTGGCGCCAACGTTGAGCACGCCCTACTGGACGAGCTGGAGCGCTTCGGGGCGGCGCTGCGTCTCCTCCGTCTCCTCCCGCGCCACCCCGGGGAGGAGGAGATCCCCCTGCGGGTCTCCGAGCTCCTCCCGGACGCCCTGGCGCTGGTGGGGATGCACCGGGAGGTCCGGGAAACGGACTTCGTCGTGGAGGCCGATTCCGGGGTCCTCCCCGTCCTCTGCGCGGAGTCCGCGCTGGTGCACGCGCTCCTTGCGCTCCTGATGTCTACCGGGGAGGCCGCGGGAGAGCGCGGCGGCCGCCGGGTGACAGTGCGCTGCCGGGGCGACGATCGCCGGGTGGTGCTGGAGGCGGAGGTGGAGGGCGGCACGGGCGGGGAGCTGCCGCACGCGGCGGGAGTAGCCGCGCTGTTCCGGGAGGTGGGGGGGGAGGTGCGCACGACCTCGACAGGGTACGAGGTGCGGCTCCCGACGCTGCTGGAGGCGCGGCGCCCTGAGGGGCAGGCGGGGGCCCCGGGCGGCGAATGTACGCGCTCCCCCGGTCTGTAGGGGGAGCGTGCTCTTCCAGGGACCTGCTGCGGCTCCCTGAAGTGGGAGCGGAGTCCTAAGCCACCCGCTCGCGGAGCGGCACCAGCTCGCTACGAAGGCGAGAGATGGCCTTGGAGCGGATCTGCGACACGCGCGACTCAGTGAGCTCCAGGATGGCGGCGATCTCGTGCTGCTTCAACTCCTCGTAGTAGTAGAGCGTCAGCACCAGCCGCTCCTGCTCCTTGAGGCGGAGGATGGCGTCCCGCAGGATGTCCAGCTCCTCGCCCAGGGTCAGACGGTCCTCGATATCGAGATGCGTTTCCCCGGCGAGCAGGTCGGCGGGGGTGGGGGAGCGCCGATCGTCCTCCGGAGAGCGGTCCTCCAGCGGCACCTGGACCGCCCGGTCCACCTCCCCCGACCAGCGCCAGAAGGTCTCCAGGTCCACCCCGAGGTGCGCCGCGGTCTCCCGGCCATTCGGGGTGCGGCCCAGGGTGCGCGTCAGCGACTCGCGCGCGGCGCCGATCTCCCGCGTCCGGCGGCGGATGGAGCGGGGAGCGTGGTCCTGCCGCCGCAGCTCGTCGAGGATCGCGCCCCGGATCCGCGGGGCGGCGAAGGTACTGAACGCCAGCCCCCGGGAGGGGTCGAAAGCGTCCAGGGCGTTGATCAGCCCCATGGTACCGGCGCTCACCAGCTCGTCGAACTCGATCTCCACCGTGAGACTGCGGGAGATCTGGCGGGCGACGTGGTGCACCAGCCCCAGGTGCTCGGTGAGGAGCTTTTCGCGGGCAGCGGGGTCACGGTTCTCGCGTACCTGCCAGAGCGTTGCGTCCATGGGTCTTTACCTTGGTTCGAAGATTCTACGGGACGTACGGCCCGGTGGATGGCCCATGTAAGAGGCACGCCCCGTACCGTGTGGAGCGTGCCCTCGCCCGGCCGGGTTGAGCCAGGGGTAAGTATCACAGTGACAAGTACTTGTGGGTGATGGAAGAAAGCGTCTGACGGTGGTGCGCGAGGGGGAAGAAACCGCTGGGCGGCAGATTCTGCCGGGGTGCTGCAGGCAGCTTTTTCCCATGTGGACGCGCTCCTCCTTGCCATCCGCCGTCGCTTCGCCCATCCTTGGATGCAAGGCGGAGAGCCGCGCGGGCGCGCCGCGGCCGCAACCCCAATCCCGACGGAGTCCTGTGATGGCGCAGCTTTCACTCACGGAAGAAGAGGCAGCCGTACTGGGGCAGGCGCTCCAGACCTACATCTCCGATCTCCGCATGGAGATTGCCGGCACCGATGCATTCGAGCTGCGTGAAGCGTTGAGGCGGCAGGAGGCGATCCTGGAGCGGATCCTCCAGGCGGTCGGGCCCCAGCCGCCCCGGTGATCCGGGGCGCCACCGGTCGGCGTCCCCGGTCGGCGCTCTCCGGTCCGGAGGTCCCCGTGACCCGTATCCTCGCGTCGGCGTCATCCGGTTATGGAGAGGCAGGGGGATAATGGCCCTTCACGAACTATCGAGAGGAGCTATGGATCGGGGCTTCATGGGTGCGAGGACCGGGCGTGTGCCGTGGCTGGCGGTGGCGCTCGCGGCCGGGCTGGGGTTGTCCGGGTGCGGGGAGGGAGGGACGGAGCCGACCGACACGCCCGCGTTCCGGGCCACCTGGGCAGGAAAGCCCTGGGAGGGCGATGCGACGGCGATGCTCGTCTCCGGCCGCAGGGCGGGCGACACCCTGTACCTGTTCGGCTCCACGCCTGCGAACGCCGACCAGTCGATCAGCGAGTACGTGCGGGTGCGGGTCGTTTTCCGGGGGACCGGTACCTACTCGCTGGACGCGGGTGACGCCGGGGTGGTCCACATGCTGGGCGGCGACGTGGTCGCCGCCGAGTACGCGACCGGGGAGACCGGGGCGGGGAGGCTGGTGGTGCGCGAGTACACGGGAGCGGAGGTGGCGGGACAGGTGGACTTCTCCGCCACCACCACGCGGGAGTACTCGCCGTACGGCCCGGCGGCGCGCTTCACGGGCGAGTTCCGGGCGAAGGTGATCCGGCGCCCCTGGGTCGATCCCAACGGGAGCGCGAGTGAGTGAGAGAGGCCCTGACGGGCCCGGGAGGAGATCGACCAGTTGACTGGATCTCTTTGAGGCCGCGGTGCTGTCCGGCGCCACCCGGTAGTCCGGCCCGGCCCCCACCTGACCCCGGTCCATGCAGACGGCGGAGACGATCGGTTCACAGCGGGAGGCGCGCGCCTTTCTTACGGCGGAATGGCGCTACCTGGTCATGCTGAACTACGCTGCGGACCCGGCGCTCCTGGCCCCGTACGTCCCCCGGGGTACCGAGCTGGACGGGTGGGATGGCACCATTTATCTCAGCGTCGTGGGCTTCCTCTTCCTCCGGACCCGGGTGCTGAGGCTCCCTATCCCGCTGCACCGCGATTTCGAGGAGGTGAACCTGCGCTTCTACGTGCGGCGCAGGGAGCCGGAGGGGTGGCGGCGCGGGGTGGTCTTCGTCCGGGAGATCGTTCCGCGCCCGGCCATCGCGGCGGTCGCGCGCCTGGTCTACGACGAGCCCTACGTTGCCCTTCCGATGCGGCACCACATCGAGCTGGATGCCGCGGCGGGCACGCTCCGGAAGGACGGGAGCGTGGAGTACGGCTGGCGCCATCGGGGGCGGTGGAACACCCTCCGGGCCACCACCGCCGGCTCTCCCGAGCCGCTCCGGGAGGGTTCGGAGGAGGAGTTCATCACCGAGCATTACTGGGGGTACACGGCGCTCCGGGACGGCACTTCCGTGGAGTACCGGGTGGAGCACCCGGCCTGGCGCGTCTGGCAGGTGAGCCGGGCGTCGCTGGAGTGCGACGTGGAGACCGTGTACGGCCCCGGCTTCGTGGAGCCGCTCGCCGGGCCCCCACGATCGGCGTTCGTCGCCGAGGGCTCCCCGATCCGGGTGCTGCCCAGACGGCGCCTGTAGCTCCCCTCGGAACGGTCCATCGGGAGGGTTCGCACCACCTCCTCGTCCTGCCGGAATCGTCGCCCCGGAACCTGCCGTTCCGGAGCGGTTCAGAAAACCGCGGGATCCGGATGACATCCCGGACCCCGCGGTCGAAGCACATCAACCGGAGTTCCCCTGCTACTCCCGGATCTTCACCCGCACGGGGTGCGAGAGGCGGACCTCCTGCGTGTGCCGAACCCGGTTGATGACGCGCCGGAACCACCCCGGCGAGCGGTTCTCACCGCCGGCGTCCATGACGATCGTGGCCAGGTCCATCACCTCGGAGTTGCGCATCCGGACGCACCCGTGCGACTCAGCCTGACCCAGCGAGTCCACCTCGTGCGTCCCGTGGATGTAGTAGTCGGGTTCCTTGAAGAAGATCTTCACGCGCCCCATGGGATTCCGGGGGTCGCCCGGCGCACGCGGACGCTTCCCTCGCGCCCAGCGGGCATCGGGCGGGACCCACCTCGGATTCCAGACTACGCGCCGGATGCTGAACTCCCCCGCGGGGGTCGGGTGCTCCGGCTTTCCCACGGCCACGGAGTACGACCGCACCACCTCATCTCCCCGCAGGACGTGCAGCTCCCGGTCGGACAGATCGACCACGAGGCTGATCTCTCCCCGAGCGTGGGTCGCCTCGGCGAGCTGCTGGGCGTAGGAGCTGTGGGGGCTCGATGCCCCGCCCGCCACACCGATCAGAGCCACTGCCAGATACGTACGGAACCGACTCATATCACTCCACTCGCCCTGGGTTTTCCGAAAGCAACTGGTGCGTCGGCACTTAGCGAGGATCATGCCAAACGTGTGTAGCTGTTGCACTTGCGCGATAGGCTGGACCGCCCGCTCCCATCCGCCCGGCGCTCTGCGCCCCTTGCACGGACCGGGGGTACCGGAGAGGTTGTCGTGCGGAGAGACGACCGGCGCGATGCAGTTTGGAGCGGGCTGACACGCGTGCAGGACGAGACCTCGCTGGCGGTTTCCCGGATGGGGCTCGGGATGGCCGCCCTGGGCAGGCCGGGATACATCAACCTGGGGCACGCCGGAGATCCGGAGCGGGATACCGGGTGGAATCGATGCGGGTGGAGTGCGGCGGGGTACGCGTATTCGATGTGGAACCAGGGAGCCGCTGCGCCCGCCCTGTCAGTAGCGGATCAGCGACCGGACGTCGTATCCGTCCAGCACCCTTCGCCCGCCCAGGAACTCCAGCTCGATCACGAAGGCCATCCCCGCCACCACACCACCCAGCTCCTCCACCAGCTGCGCGCTCGCCCGCGCCGTCCCTCCCGTGGCGAGGAGATCGTCCACCACCAGGATGCGCTGTCCCGGCTCTACCGCGTCCCGGTGCAGCTCCAGGCAGTTGCTCCCGTACTCCAGCGCGTACTCGCAGCTCACCCGGTCCGCGGGGAGCTTCCCTTTCTTGCGCACCGGGACGAACCCCACGCCGAGGCGCAGGGCGAGCGGCGCTCCGAAGATGAACCCTCGCGACTCGATCCCCGCCACCAGGTCGATCCCGGTGTCCCGGTGCTCGTCCGCGAGCCGGTCCACCACTTCAGCGAGTCCCCGCGGGTCGCGCAGGAGGGGGGTCACGTCCCGGAAGAGGATCCCGGGGATGGGGAAGTCCGGAACGTCGCGCACCAGCGATTTCAGGTGTTCCACGGGAGGATGGCTCCGGATGGGGTGAAGGCTCGTGGCCGCGGTGGGCGCTCCAAGATACCGGGGCGTTCCGCCGCCGGACAACTCCGGGCGTCCGGCACGTTCGTTGCTTCCCATTAACCCTCACCCACCATCAACCAGGACAACAGGTTACACGGTCACCGGAGGTTCTTATGGGCGGCAAGCAGATGGAAGGCAACGCCGAGCAGCGCCGGCGGAAGGCCAGGGAGGTGCGCCGCGAGGGGAAGGCGCCGAGCGAGGTCGGGGCGACGCTGGGCGCCAGCCAGCAGCACAAGGACTCGGACCGGAGCATGTCGCACCAGGAGCGCCAGGAGCTGAAGCGCGAGGGGAAGCACGAGGTGCTCCACGGCCACGGCGATTCGAAGGTGCGCCCGAGGAGTCGCGACGACTGACGGTCTATCGGTCCGGAGCTTCGGGCCCCGGCCGACCGGTCCGCCGGAGTGCACCCGGCTCCGGCGGGCATGGACGGGCCGCGGGACACTTGCACTTTCCCACTCCCGTGCCGATGTTCCCTCCGGAACCGGCCCGCCGCTCCCACCGGAACACCTTGCATACCGCCATGTTCTTCGACCGAGTCACGGAAGGGATCCGCATCAGTGCCCAGCCGTTCTATGTCCCCGAGCACTCGGATGTGGAGGAGCGGCGGCACGTCTTCGTGTACCAGGTCCGCATCGAGAACGTGGGAGACCAGCCGGCGCAGCTCCTCTGGCGGCACTGGTACATCCACGATCCGGTGGGCGGGGATTCCGAGGTGGAGGGGGAGGGAGTGGTAGGGGAGAAGCCACTGATCGGTCCCGGAGAGGTTCACGAGTACCAGAGCTTCTGCGTGCTGCAGTGCACCTCGGGGCACATGGAGGGGTACTACGAGTTCCGCCGTCCCGACGGGTCCGTCTTCAAGGCCCGGGTGCCCCGCTTCCTGCTGCGGGTCTACGAGGCGTAGGAGGCGCAGCCCGGCGCCCGTACGGCGCGCCTCCCGCGCGGACCCGCTGCCTCACCGGTCTTTCCTGTCGCTCCCGGAGTGCTCCCTGATCTCCGCCAGAAACGACTCCGCCGCCGCCCTGAACGCCCCGACCTTGCGCAGCTCCGTCGGAGTCCGCCCGGTGAACTCCTGCATCGCGCGGCGCAGGCTGCTGTCGGTGGCGTAGCCGCAGGTATGGGCCACGTTCATGACCGACTGCTCCGGGTGGTCCAGGAGCTCCGCGGCGAGGAGAACCCGCATCCACGCCAGGACCCTGCGGGGCGCGGGGAGGTGGGATCGCTCACACCAGCGGAGCAGGGAGCGGTCGGAGAGGTGGAGGGCGGCGGCCAGGTCGCTCCCCTGTCCTCCCTTGGCGGCGACCTCCACCGCGGCGGAGAGTACGGCGCGGCCCCGGCTCGGGATGTGGAAGGGGAGGGATGAGGTGAGAAAGCTGCGCACGAGCCGTCCCTGCGCTGCGCGGATCTTCCGCGAGATGCTCTCGGTGGTCTCGTCCCGGTCCAGGGCGATGATCTCCGAGACTCCCCACTCTCCGAGCGTGCGCAGGTCGTGGAAGCGGCCCGGCCCGATCTCCAGCGCGGCGAGCACGGTCACGCAGGGGTACCGGGTCAGGAGGATCCGCAGCTCGGGGGCGAGCTCCCTCCGGCCCGGGGTTCCTGCGTAGGGATCCACCACCACCAGCGACGTCACCGGCGCGTGGGTGAGGGAATCCAGGAGCGCTTCCCATCCCGGAACCGTGATGCATTCGAAGCGGTCCGCACCGGCTCGGTACACCCGTTCCCGAAGGACCGCGTCGGAGTGCAGGACAAAGAGTGAGCGGGCACCTGCTTGCATGCCTCGTCGCTGGGTGCGGGACGCGGTTGAAAAGGATTGTCGGGTAGCAAGGGGCATTTTACGCCTCGCCTGTCGGACTGTCCAGTTGGGAACCGGCCGGTCCGGAGAGCGGCCCCGCCGCCGGGGGAGCACTTCCGTATAGTTTCCGGCACATCTTGAGTATCGGCCGGGAGTGCTATATTCTCAAACGCTGCATCTCTCCGCGGCATCCGCGAGTCCGGCCGGGAAGGCTCTCCCAGGATCCCGTGCTCCCGCGGGTCCGACGCCGTCGAGCGGCCCTCGTCCGGATCCCCCTTTCATTGACGAACGGCATGAACACGACTCTTGTGGCGGATACGGCCGGGGTCGCCCGGGATCAGGGTGCTTCCGGTGAGGCGGGCGAGCACCGGGCGCTGAAGACGGTGGGGGTGGTCGGCGCCGGGGTGATGGGCATCGGCGTGGCGCACAACCTGGCGCAGACCGGACACCGGGCCGTCCTGCTCGACCTGAGCGAGGAGATCCTCGCCCGGGCGCGTAGGGAGATCGAGCGGAACGTCCGCATGTACGGGATGATCGCCCGCACCCGGGGCGGCCCGAGTCTCCCTGAGCTGATGGACCGGATCACCTTCACCACGGACTACACTCCCTTCGCCGCATGCGACTTCGTGGTGGAGAACGCCACGGAGAAGGAGGCGATCAAGCGGGGGATCTACCCCGTCCTGGACGAGATCTGCCCGCCGCACGCGGTGTTCGCGGCCAACACCTCCTGCATCTCCATCACCCGCATCGGCTCGTGGACCCGCCGCCCCGACCGCGTGCTGGGGATGCACTTCATGAACCCGGTGCCGCTGAAGCCGGTGGTAGAGACGATTCGCGGCCACTATACCTCGCAGGAGACCATCGACACCGCCCTCCGGCTCCTGGGCCAGATGGGGAAGGAGGGGATCGTGGTGAACGATTTCCCCGGCTTCGTCTCCAACCGGGTGCTGATGATCACCATCAACGAGGCGGCCTGGGAGGTGATGGACGGGGTGGCGTCGGCCGAGGACGTGGACCGGATCTTCGTGACCTGCTTCGGGCACAAGATGGGGCCGCTCGCCACGGGCGACCTGATCGGGCTGGACACCATCCTGTATTCCCTGGAGGTGCTGTACGAGAGCTACAACGACCCCAAGTTCCGTCCCTGCCCCCTCCTCCGGAAGATGGTGGACGCCGGGCTGCACGGCCGGAAGACGGGGAAGGGCTTCTTCGACTACACCGTCTGAACCACGAACCACAACAGGAACCGGGTGATGGAAGAGAACAAGGTCAGGGTCCGCGACTTTATCGGCAGGCACATCCGCGGGCACGAGCTCACCGACGACGAGGACATCTTCGCCAGCGGCTTCGTCAATTCCATGTTCGCGATGCAGCTCGTCAACTTCGTGGAGCAGACCTTCGGGATCGTCGTGGAGAACGAGGACCTGGAGATCGACAACTTCCGCTCCGTGAACGCCATCGCGGCCCTGGTGGAGCGCAAGACCGCCGCTCCGGCGGCGTGAGCCTCCCCACCCCCGTGGCCGGGATTCCGGAGGGCGCCGCCGCCGGGAAGGCGGGGTGGACCCGCGAAGGGTTCCGCGCCTTCGTGGACCGGGAGATCGCTCCCTTCGCTGGGGAGTGGGACCGCGCCGAGCGCACACCCGCCGAGACCATCCGCAGGGTGGCGGAGGTGGGGTACCTGGGCGCCCTCCTCCCGCGCGAGGTGGGCGGAGCGGGGATGGACACCGTCACCTTCGGCGTCCTCAACGAGGAGCTGGGGCGGGGGTGCTCCTCCATCCGCTCCCTCCTCACCGTGCACAGCATGGTGGCGTTCACCGTGCACCGCTGGGGAAGCCGCGCGCAGAAGGAGCGCTGGCTGGGACTGCTGGCGCGGGGGGAGACCGTCGCCGCCTTCGGGCTCAGCGAGCCCGGCGCCGGGAGCGACCCGTCCGCCATCGAGACCGAGGCCGCTCCCGACGGGGACGGATACGTGCTCCGGGGGCGGAAGAAGTGGACCACCTACGGACAGGTCGCCGATCTCTTCCTGGTCTTCGCCCGGAGCGAGGGGAAGCCGGTGGCGCTCCTGGTGGAGCGGGAGACCCCGGGGCTGACGGTGCAGCCGCTGCGCGGGATCACCGGGACCCGGGCCTCCATGCTCGCCGAGCTGCGCTTCGACGGGTGTCGGGTGCCGAGAGAGAACCGCGTCGCGGGCCCGGGCTTCGGGATCGGCGTCGCGCTGTCGGCGCTGGAGGTGGGGCGCTTCAGCGTGGCCTCCGGGTGCGTGGGGATCCTGCAGGCGTGCCTGGAGGCGTCGCTGGCGTACGCCTCCGAGCGTGTGCAGTTCGGCGCCCCGCTCCGCGAGCACCAGCTCGTGCAGCGGATGATCACCGACATGGCCACGGAGCTGCGCGCCGCCCGGCTCCTCTGCCGCCGCGCCGCCGAGCTGCGCGACGCGGGGGACCCGTCCGCGCCCGAGGAGATCTTCGTCGCCAAGTACTTCGCCTCCACGGCGGCTACCCGGGCGGCGCTGGACGCCGTGCAGATCCACGGGGCCAACGGGTGCACGGAGGAGTACCCGGTGGAGCGTTACCTGCGTGACACGCGGGTGATGGAGATCATCGAGGGGAGCACGCAGATCCAGCAGATGACCATAGCCCGGAACGAGTTCCGCGCCTTCGACGCGGCCCGGTCCTGAACCACGAGATTCAACTGTCGAGGAAGTGATGAGCAGCCAGACCGAAGTGCCGGTCGTCCAGTTCGCGCCAGGGGCCGAGATCGCGGCACCGCCGGCCTCCGAGAAGCGGAAGAAGATCAAGGTGGTGGTGTGGGACCTGGACAACACCCTGTGGGACGGGGTGCTCCTGGAGGACGCTGCGGTCACGCTGAAGCCGGCGGTGCCGGAGATCATCCGCACGCTGGACGAGCGCGGGATCCTGCAGTCGGTGGCCAGCAAGAACGACCACGACGCGGCGATGGCGAAGCTACGGGAGCTGGGGCTGGACGAGTACTTCCTGTACCCGCAGATCAACTGGAACTCCAAGGCCAGCTCCGTGGAGGAGATCCGCCGCTCCATCAACATCGGGATCGACGCGGTGGCCTTCGTGGACGACCAGCCGTTCGAGCGCGAGGAGGTGGCCCACACACACCCCGAGGTGCTCTGCATCGACACGGCCGACCTGGAGCGGCTGCTCGACATGCCGGAGATGAACCCGGAGTTCATTACCGAAGACTCGCGGCTGCGGCGCCGGATGTACATGGCCGACATCCAGCGGAACGAGGCGGAGAAGGAGTTCGTGGGGCCCACGGACGAGTTCCTGGCGACGCTGGGGATGCGCTTCGTCATCGGCCCGTGCACCGAGGACGACCTGCAGCGCGCGGAGGAGCTCACCGTCCGGACCAACCAGCTCAACACCACGGGGTACACCTACTCGTACGACGAGCTGAACCAGCTGCGGCAGTCCCCCGACCACCTGCTGCTGGTGGCTTTCCTGGACGACAAGTACGGGACGTACGGGAAGATCGGGCTGGCGCTGGTGGAGAAGTCACCGGAGGCGTGGACGCTGAAGCTGCTGCTGATGTCGTGCCGGGTGATGTCGCGCGGGGTGGGAACGATCATGATGAACTACATCATGGGTCTGGCGAAGGAGGCGGGGGTGCGGTTCCGCGCGGAGTTCAGGCACAACGGGCGGAACCGGATGATGTACGTCACCTACAAGTTCGGCGGGTTCCGGGAGGTGGAGGAGCGGGACGGGCTGATCATCCTGGAGCACGACCTGGAGGGGATCCAGCCGTTCCCGGAGTACGTGGACGTGCGGGTGGAGGTGTAGTCTCGGCGTGCTTCGTTAGCAGTCTGCTTTGGGCCGCTACAGAGCCCCGGAAACAGCCCCGGGTCTCTTCCGCGGGGCCGGTGAGCCTCACGATACCGCCATGAGTCTCACCGTCCACGGAGGGAGCCTCGCCATACCGCCGGCGAGTCTCCCTCCGTACTTTGTGGGGATGTGGTGGCCCCCGCCGGCAGCAGGTCATCTCGGCGCACGAGGAGCCCCGCGTGAGGGATGACGGCCCAAAGGGGCGAGACCCCGCGGGGCTGTTTCCGCGGGGGCTCGACTCCGTTGGACACGGTGGTTTCGTGTCCTACGGAGCCGCAGCCCGACCCCCGCGACAGCGGGGGGCACGCCCAACCCGGTAGTTCCCGGCTGCTCAACTCACCACCCACCGGAGCCTGACCGATGAGCCTGGCGCCCCTCGACTGGCTGATCCTCGCCGGCTACTTCGTCCTGTCCGCCGCCATCGGTCTGGCCTACACCCGCCGTGCCGGACGGAGTGTCTCGGAGTACTTCGTCTCCGGCCGCTCCGTGCCCTGGTGGCTCGCCGGCACCTCCATGGTGGCCACCACCTTCGCCGCCGATACCCCGCTGGCGGTGACCGGGATGGTGGCGGAGAACGGGGTGGCGGGGAACTGGCTCTGGTGGAACATGGTGATGAGCGGGATGCTGACCGTGTTCTTCTACGCCCGGCTCTGGCGCCGCGCGGAGGTGCTCACCGACGTGGAGTTCACCGAGCTGCGCTACAGCGGCAGGCCGGCGGCCATCCTGCGCGGCTTCCGGGCGCTGTACATGGCGCTCCCCATCAACCTGATCGTGATCGGCTGGGTGAACCTGGCGATGCTCAAGATCCTGGACGTGACGCTGGGGATCGCGCCGGTGCAGGCGCTGGGGGTGATGTTCGTGGTCACCATGGCGTACTCGGTGCTGTCGGGGCTCTGGGGGGTGCTGGTGACGGACTTCGTGCAGTTCGGGATCGCCATGGGCGGCTCCATCGTGCTGGCGGTCTACGCTGTCGACGCCGTCGGGGGGATCGACGGGCTGGTGGCGCGGCTCCCCCAGCACTACGGCTCGGCCGAGGCGGCGCTGGCCGTCTTTCCCCGGAGCGACGCGGCGTGGATGCCGCTGACCGCCTTCCTGGCCTACCTGGCGGTGCAGTGGTGGGCGACCTCGTACCCGGGGGCGGAGCCGGGGGGAGGCGGGTACGTCGCGCAGCGCATCTTCAGCGCGAGGACGGAGCGGGACGGGGTGCTGGCGACGCTCTGGTTCAACATCGCCCACTACGCCGTCCGCCCCTGGCCCTGGATCCTCACGGCGCTCTCGGTGGTGGTGCTGTACCCCGGGCTGGAGGACCCCGCCACCGGGTACGTGCGCGCGGTGGTGGACCTGCTCCCCACCGGCTTCCGGGGGCTGATGATCGCGGCGTTCGCGGCCGCGTACATGTCCACCATCGCCACCCAGCTCAACTGGGGGGCGTCGTACCTGGTGAACGACCTGTACCTCCGTTTCGTGAACCCCCGCGCGGACGAGCGGAGCGTGGTGCGTCTCTCCCGTCTGTCGACGGCGCTGATCTTCATCCTGGGCTCGGGTGTCACCTGGGTGCTGCACCAGGCCGGCTCCATCGAGGGGGCCTGGCGCATCATCATCGCGCTGGGCGCGGGGACGGGGCTGGTCTACATCCTCCGCTGGTACTGGTGGCGGATCAACCCCTGGTCGGAGATCAGCGCCATGGCGGCCGCGCTGATGGGCTTTGTGGTGTTCACGGGGACGGGGATCTTCAACCCCGTGGACCCGCTGGAAGGGGCGTACCTGATGCTGGCGAACACCGTGGTCACCACGGCGGTGTGGCTGGCGGTCACCTTCCTAACGGCGCCGACGGAGGAGGAGCGGCTCGTCCGGTTCTACCGGCGCGTCCGACCGGGCGGACGCGGGTGGCGCCGCGTGCAGGAGGCGGCAGGGTTCCCGGGGGAGCCCATCCCCGGAGGAGCGCTGAGCTGGGTCAACTGGGTGGCCGGCGTGGTGAGCGTCTACGCCGCGCTCTTCGGGGTGGGTCGGCTGATCTTCGGCCGCGTGGGCGAGGCCGCGCTCTACCTGGTGCTGGCCGGCGCGGCGTTCGCACTGATCGCCCGGAACCTGGGGCGGGAGGAGCCGGAGCCGAGGCAGAAGGAACCGTCGGCGCACTCTCTGGCGGAGGCCGTCGCGGCGAAATGACCGGCCCGCCCGGCCGCTCCGCCCGACGGATCAGGTGTCGTCGGGCGCGAGCAGCGCCAGTCCGGGAAAGTAGGTGCGGTACCGGGTGGCGTCGCGCGTGAGAAGCACTAGCCCCCGGACGGCCGCATGGGCCCCGATGTAGAAGTCCGGCAGCGGGGAGCGGCGCTCACCTCCGCGCCTGCAGTACTGGAGGAAACATTTGCCAGCGAGGAACCCTGCTTCCCAGGGGAGCGGCTCACGCCGGTACAGCTCGGGCGGGAGCGCTGCGTCCATTTCTTCGATCGTGGGGTAGCCGATCGACACCTCCGCGTATACGATCGGGTTGAGGATCAAGGGAGCGCGGTCGGCCATCTCGGCCAGCATCCGTCCCGACCACCCGCTCCACACCGGATCCTCGTTCGCTACGTCGAGCAGCACGTTGCTGTCCACGAGAACGCCCAGGATCGACCCGCCGAGAGGCCGTCTCGGATCAAGAGGCTCCACCGGTGTCGTTATCCTGCGCACGGGTGAGCGCCATGATCTCGTCGGTGGTCATTCTCCCTTTCGCGGTACCGCGAAGCGCCGCGAGGACGAGCCGGCCCCGCGGGCCGATTCCTTCCGAGGGATTCGCCTTTCGCAGGCGAGCCGAGTCGCCGTCGATCTCCCACTCTACCTCGGTATAGGGCATCAGGCCTAGACGCTCCCGGATCTCCTGCGGGATCGTGACCTGGCCTTTGCTGGTGATCCTCATCTCGTCCCCTCCTGGTATTATTTCTTACAAGACAAAGTAATACCGAGTTTCCAGCACCTCAACCCCATGGCCCATCCCCGCGTCCTGGCCCGCTTTTCGCCAGGTGGCCTCTCCTGGAACATCTGATCCTCGCTCCGGGCCCATACCCGGAGTTCCCGGATTCCGGAGATACACATGACGAAGAGTCCCGTGGCGGCACGCGCAAGTATCCTGATTCTCCTGGCCCCCCTGTTCCTGCTGGCGTCCGGCTGCGGCCGCGGGGGGGCCGCGGCCGAGGGCAATAAGGGTGGGGAGGCGGCCGCCGGCCGCTCCTGGAACCCCGGGGCGGTGACCGAGGTGAGCGGCGTCCCCGCCGCCCAGGTGCGGACCGCCATCCAGCAGCGCCTCGGCGCTGCGCGCCCCCAGCCCATCAACGAGCGCCAGTGGCGCTACGCGCAGCGCCTCTACCGGCGCTACGGCCAGGGGCCGCTATGGCTGGGGGAGGACGGGCTGATCGAGGCCCGGGCGGCGGCGCTTCTCAAGGCCGTGGTCAACGCCCACCAGGACGCGTTGCGGCTGGACGCCTACCCGTTGAACGACCTGATCCGCTCCCTGGGCGCGGTCAAGGATGCGCAGCGCCCCACCGCGCAGCAGCTGGCCGAGGCGGACGTGGTCCTCACCGCCGCCTACGCCGCTCTGGGCGAGGACCTGCTCACCGGCCAGATCGACCCGCGCACCATCTCCAAGACGTGGTTCATCGACCCGCAGGAGGAGAGCATCGACAGCGCCCTGACCCGCGCGCTGCGCGAGGAGCCGCTGGACCTCTCCATCGCGCGGATGCGGCCGCAGGACGAGGACTATGCGGCGCTGCAGCGCGAGATGGAGCGCTACCGCCGGCTGGCCGTCGCGGGCGGGTGGCCGAAGGTGCCCACGGGCCGCGACCTCAAGCCGGGCGACCGCGACTCCCCGGCGCGCCTGGAGGCCCTGCGCCGCCGGCTCATGGCCGAGGGGCTGCTCGCCGATACCGCCCGCGCCACCGGGGTCTACGACGCGCGGCTGGCGGGCGCGGTGGCCGAGTACCAGGCGCGGCACAGCATCGAGGCCGACAGCGTGCTGGGAGCGGGGACGGTGGCATCGCTCAACGTCCCGGCGGCGAACCGGCTGTGGCAGATCGCGGCCAACCTGGAGCGCTTCCGCTGGTTCCCGCGCAACCTCGGCTCGCGCTACATCCTGGTGAACGTCCCCGCCTTCCGCCTGGAAGCGTTCGAGGATGGGAAGAAGGCGCTGGAGATGAAGGTGATCGTGGGCGAGGAGTTCGAGGGACGCATCACCCCCGTGTTCAGCGACTCCATGGAGTACGCGGTGTTCCGCCCCTACTGGATGGTGACGG
This sequence comes from Longimicrobiaceae bacterium, assembly GCA_036260145.1. Classification (GTDB taxonomy): domain Bacteria; phylum Gemmatimonadota; class Gemmatimonadetes; order Longimicrobiales; family Longimicrobiaceae; genus JAFAYN01. The sequence continues at coordinate 17,657 of DATAAL010000044.1, forward strand.
ACGACATCGCCGAGAAGGAGCTCCTTCCCAAGGCGGCGGCCGACCCCGGCTACCTGGAGGCGAACAACTACGAGCTGTTCGAGGAGAACGGCAAGACGCGCGTGCGTCAGAAGCCGGGGCCCAAGAACTCGCTGGGCCTGGTGAAGTACATGTTCCCCAACGACTACAACATCTACCTGCACGACACGCCGCAGGACGAGCTCTTCAAGGAGGACGTACGCGCCTTCAGCCACGGGTGCATCCGCCTGGAACGGCCGGAGCAGCTCGGGGCGTGGGTGCTCGGGTGGCCGGAGGAGCGCGTGCGGCAGGCCATGCAGCAGGAGGGGGCGGACGACCGCCGGGTGAACCTGCCGCGCAAGGTGCCGGTGTACATCGCCTACTTCACGGCGTACATGCGCAACGGGCAGGTGCGCTTCGGGAACGACCTGTACAAGGCCGACGATGCGCTGATCCGCGCGGTGGCCAGAGGCGCGGAGCCGAGCGCGGACGCGCTACGGGCGGCGGAGCAGCTGCGGCGGTTCGTGGCGGACTGAGCGGGCGCCACGTCGGAGGGGCCGGACGTGGAGCCGACCACCCTCCGGGAGATCGCGAAAGGAGACGGGCGGACGGCGAGAAGGACATCCTGCTGCGCATTCTGCAGACGCCCGGCCGCGTGCCGGCGGGCCTTCACCTCGGGGTCCGTGGTGCCGTGGAGTGTCGCGGGCGATCACTTCAGCATCGTCAGGGAGCCGGGGGTCCGCGCCCTCGCGGAGGTTCTGTCCGTTGTTCTGGATGCGGAGGGCGGCTGAATCATGCACGACCGCGTGTCAGGAACGGCGTAGCGTGAGATCCGCCCAGCAATAGGGTGTGTAGAGGAGTCCGAAGAGATTCCCGTCCCGCAAGAAGTCGAGCCGTACCTGGCGCAACGCGCGGTCGACAGTCCAGTTGTCCTGGGTCAGGTACCGGAAAAAGGCGATCGCGAACTCCATGGCGAGGTTCTGGCTTACCTTGACCTCGGTTCCAATGACACCGGCGGCCCGGGCGGTACCGACAAAGGCGTCGAGATAGGACACCAGGGTGTCGGGATTGATCTCCAGTGAGTGGCAGGCGTTGATGAAGACGAGCGGTCGCACGTTGTTCCACACCCGCTTGCCTTCCTTTCGCCAGCTCCTTATCCAACCGATGAAGTCGGAGGCCGTGATCTGCTCACGGTTGCCGATCCCTAGATACGTGTTCGGATCCGAGCTGTTGACGCGCTCACCGTGGCAGTAGAAGTAGACAAGGGGCAGGTCACTCCCCAGCAACCTGCGGAGGGTCTGCTTGTCCTTCCCTTCCATCAGTTCCATACCGGGAAACGCGGCTTGCAGCAGCGTCTCCAGCTCCTTCACGTGGTTGGTGAGCATTCGCGCGTCGACGCCGTACCGGGTCTCGGCGACTACCACCTGCGAGGGGGTGGACACCTTCACCTCGCTTACCGGCTTGTCGGTCGAGGTGATCTGCTCCAGGCTGTAGCGGAATCCCCAGAACCCGAAGGGGCACAGGATGTTCTCGTGGGGGACGCTCGTCTCCTCGGGACACTTGCGAGGAGACCCCTGGAAGAGCGGACTGCGGCCGTCCCACCGGTCGACGATCGGACAGATCGACAGCTTCTCCGGCGGGATTTCGGAGTCGAGCGAGTACTCGTAGATGAACGTCCATGGAAAGGTGAAGCTCGACACCCTGCTGCGCGCCACCTGCAGGACGGCGTGCTCCGGATCCCGGTCGAGTGCTTCCCATGCGTCCAGGAACTGGCCGGGGACGGCCGACCAGAGCTTCCAACCGTGTGGTGCAAGGGCGCGCAGGTCCGCGATGAGCTTGGCGCGCGGCCTCTTACGGCTCGTCGGCGCGATGTCCTCGCGACGGAGGAGGTTGCGCATGTCGCCGACCAGCCCGCCCACGGTCGCCTCGTCCAGCTCGAAGCCGGTCCCGACCGGGCTATCTCCGCTCCCCGGGACGCGGATCGAGACCTGGTGGGCGCCGGTCCCGTCGCTGTTGGCGAACAGGCTGACCCGGGGCCGCTCGCGGATGGCTCCCAGGTCGGACGGGTTCTCGGAGACCGTGAAGTCGGTCGAGATCCGGAAGCCACCCGGACCGTCTCCCACGTCGCCGACCAGCACCTGGGACTGGACGATGGCACCCCGGAAGTAGTATCCCACCCGCGCGCGCGCGCCGGGGTGCGGTGCGTCGGGCGCCCGCAGGACGAACAGGAGGTATCGGCCACCCTCGGGAACCCGGGCCGGTCCTCCGTCCTTCGGGAGCAGGAAGCGTCCGTGCGCCACCCGGGAGCGGCCGGGCACCGACCCGCTCTCACCCACGGCGAAATGGGTGCTGCTCACCATGACGTGGATCCAGACGTCCTCGTCGGGCAGGGCGTGATCCGGAAAGGCGTCCGGGTCGTCGACCTGACTCTCCCGGGACAGCTCGCCGATGTCGAGGCGCAGCCGAAAGACCCTGCCCGGCGCAATGGCCTTCTCACGATCCAGCCACCGGTCCCCCTCCTCCTCGAACAGCACGGCGTTGGCGTACCGCGCCGGCCTCCGGGGTTTCGGAGGGACAGCTTGAGGTGCGGTGTCGCGCTCGCGCGACTCCCGGGAGAGGCCAAGTACCCGCTCCGCTCCGCTTTCCGCGAAGCTCCAGCCTTCCTTCCGGAACGATGGCCGGCCGGGCTCGCGGAGCACCCGGCTCGTCGTCTGGATCAGGTCCCGGATCTCGTTCTTCAGGAACGGAGCGTAGTCGGTCTGCCGCAACGCCGCGCGGAAGTATCCGAGCTTTGCGAACAGTTCCTCGAACGGCTCCTCGATCGGGACTTCTTCGTCTTCGGATAGATGCGCGGTCAGCTCATCGAGCCGGGCAGCGAGGCGGGAGCTGAGGGTCAGGAACTCCCTCCGATCGCTGCTCGCGAGCGAGGTCAGCGTCGAGGGAAGCGTCCGGGACGGTCGGAGCAGCTCCTGAGTGACGTGAAGGCTCTTCCCGAGGTCGCGGTAGGTTGGCATCTGGAGCGGACCTCCCGTATCAGCTGCCGTCCCCGAGCCAGGTGGAGTCCTTCAGGACGGTGTTGCCGAGGAGAAGGTAGAGGAAGAACCCCACCGCGAGGCCGATGCTGTACCACGCAAACAGCACCGGTGTGGCGAACAGACCGGTTACGGCGCCGCCGCCGACCGCTCCGATGACGGTGGCGATGTTCGAGAGCGCAACGGTTTCCCCGGTCCGGCGCAGGGTCCGGTACGTCACCCAGCCGATCACGAAACCGAAGCAGAACGCGCCAATCTCCTCGACCATCGGCCCCTCCTCTGTTAGGGTGCATGGCAGGACGAACTCGGACGAGCAACAGGTCCCCGGGGACGTGCCTGAGGTCTCCCGGAGCACAACGGGGGTGGTCTGCTCCGCCTGGGATCACGGGGTGGATCACGACGACGTACTGTCGCCGCGACACGCGGTATGGAGGTCCCCTGGTGTCCCACCGGCGGAGCGTGACCTACATCAGCAATCGCGCAAGATGGAACGGATCGGGTCGCGAGGCAAGAAAATCAATGCTGGAAACCAGCTCTGGAGGAACGACATGGAAATCGTGTTCGTCGGCACGGGGGGGATATTCGACCTGGAGTTCGGCAACTCCTCCGCGATCGTCACCCGGCGCTCCAGGACGTTCCTCATCGACTGCGGACCCACCGTCTACCCGAGGCTGTACAGCGCGGGGATGGCCGACCCGATCGACTACATCCTGGTCACGCACCTGCACGAGGACCACGTAGGCAGCCTCTCCACCCTGATCCTCCATACCAACCTGCGTGCCCGCGAGAAGCGGCGCGCGACCCTCCTGTATCCCACCGAGGAGTTCCGGGAGGACCTCACCACGCTCCTGCGCTACTGCCTGGGCGATCCGTCCGAATACGTCGACTTCGTGCCGATCGAAGAGGCGCACGGCGTCGGCTACGTCGAGACCACCGGCCTGCATTCCCCGGACTGCCGCAGCTTCGCCTACTACTTCGTCGACGGGAGCGAGCTCATCTACTTCTCCGGCGACGTCGGCGACCCGGGTGTCGCGGCGCGGTTCCTGGAGTCCCGGAGAGAGGAGGACATCCGGGTCTTCCACGAGCTGTACTACGAGCGGAAAGCCTCGCACAGCCACTACTCCGACGTGCACGAAGCCCTCGGCCACTACCAAGTGTACGGCTACCATGTGGACCCGCGGCGCGTCCCCGCGGACAACCGGGTCCCGCTCGTGGCCCACTCCCCCGAACTCGTGCTCTGACGCCGAACGGACCAACCACCCGATCCGATAGCTTCACAGGGTCTCTCCATCCGGATCAGGCCCCGCGATGGCGCCTCCAGAGTGCATCGACCCGCCATATGTCGTCCTTGACTTTCACTGTCACGAAACGTAATGAAGGGATAGCGCGAAGTAAGCGCATGCGCGGCGTCTGGGCCTCGACAGGAGCGGCCGGCGGGAATGGATCTGGATCAGTTCCTCGACGCGGGAGGCGCAGATCTGCCGGCCCTCGTGGCGAAAGTGGACTCCACGATCGGGCTGCGGCCCGACGACTTCCTGCTCGTCATCGGGTCGTTGGTCGAGGGGCTGGGGACCAGCAGGTCCGACCTCGACCTGCTCCTGATCACCCCCCGCCCCGACCACCTTCTCCCCGAAGAAGACGAGATCGCGCTGGTCGTAGGCCGGTGCCTGGCCGACGTGCGCGTCCTGCCGCTGGCGGAGCTGGAGAAGCTGCTCGCCCGGCTCGACCGCTGGTCGAGCGAGCCCTGGGCCGTGAGCCACGCCACCCGGTTCACCCTGCAGGAGCGGGTCCTGCTGCATCGCCTGTTGCACGGGAGGCTCATCCTGCACAGCGAGCGGAGCGATCCGGCCGCGGTTCCGCGGCCCGCGGAGGAGACCGTCGCCCGCCTCAAGCTCCACGTCGCGCGCCACCTGTCGAGAACGGTGCAGGTGGACATGGCGGGACACCGGGACGCCGGCGACCCCGCCTCCCTGGTGTTCGCCGCGCAGGACCTGCTCGGCCACGCCGTGGACGCCCTGACCGCCGGCCACGGGCTGACGAACCCGAACCCCAAGTGGCGGAGCCGGCTCCTCGAATGGGTCCCCGCCGACTGGGAGGCGGCGCTGGGGATCCGGCCGAGCGGCAGGTCGGCGGCCGAGCTGGTCTGGCAACTGCACCGCGCGCCGGAGCGCCCCGAGATGGGAGCGGCCCTCGAGCACGCCCTGCGGATCACCGCCTTCGCGCGGGCGGTCTTCGTGTGGGCCGAGCGCCGCCTGGTGCGGGCGTCCGCCGTGGATGCCGACCCACCCTCCTGGCCCCGGCTGGAGCGCCACCCCACCGACACGCTCCTGCCGCACCTGGACCTCGACGTGGACTTCCTCCTGGCCGACGGAGGGGCCCTCGTCGCCCGGCTCAACAGCTTCGGCACCCCGCTCCGGCTCTCGCCGCCCGAGTTCGCCCTCGCCCTGCTCTTCGACGGCGTCACCACCGCCCGCGAGGCCGAGGTCGTGGTCTGCGGGACCGACAGCCGGGTACCCGGCACGGGACCGGCGCACGAGCTGGTCTCGCGGATCATGGCCACCAACCTCAGCGCGCCATGAAACTCTCCGACCCCGGGACCCGGGGGATCAAGCAGCCCGCCCTCGAAGCCCACATCCCGGACGGAAGCGCCCTCCGCGAGTACCTGTCGGCCAAGCAGGAGACCGGCCGGCGGCCCGCGGACCCGCGCCCCGCCCGGTTCGCCGCGGTGCGGGAGCCGATGGACCGCTGGCCCCGGATCCTCCTGGTGAGCCCGCCGATGAACGCCTCGGAGGGCTCGGTCAAGCGGGTCATCCCGCCGCTCGGGCTGAGCTACATCGGCGCCGCCCTGGAAGAGGCCTCCATCCCCTGCGACCTGCTGGACTGCGTGGTCGAGGGGGTCGACCAGGAGACCTGCCTCGGCGACCGGACCTGGCGCTACGGCCTGTCCTTCGAGGAGGTGGCCCGGCGGGTGGAGGTCGGCGGGTACGAGGTGGTGGGCCTCTCCCTCCTCTATTCCTCCGACCTCGACAACCTCCTGGAGTGCGCGCGAGCCATCAAGGCGCGCACCCCCGGAGTGTGCATCGTCGCCGGCGGGCTCCACATCAGCATCTACACCGCGCAGGTCCTGGCCGAAGCCGCCGGCTCGGGGGCGCCGTCCATCGACTTCGCCATCCGCGGCGAGGGCGAGTACCGCTTCCTCGACTTCATCCGGAACTTCCGCGCGGGCCTCGTCGACCTCCACGCGGACGGACTCGCGGGGTGGCACGACGGCGAGATCTTCGTCAATCCGCAGATCTCCAGCATCCAGGAGGTCGACCGGATCCCGTTCCCCGCCTACGGCAAGCTCCCCGTCGAGAAGTACTTCGCCTTCAACGTGCCCTTCTCGCCGTTTCCCCGCGGGGAGCGGGTCATGCAGATGTACACCTCGCGCGGCTGCCCCGTCGGCTGCGCGTTCTGCGCGAGCACCAACTTCAACAAGGCATACCGCGCCCGCTCGGTGGACAACGTCATGGAGGAGATCCGGCTTCACGTCGAGCGCTACGCGATCGACGAGATCCAGTTCGCCGACGACAACCTGACCTTCCACCGCGGCCGCGCCATGGAGCTGTTCCGCCGGCTCGCCGGGTTCGGGCTCCCCTGGTGCACGCCGAACGGAACGATGGTCAACACCCTGACGCCCGAGATGCTGGACCTGATGGTCGACTCGGGGATGTACCAGATCACCCTCTCCCTGGACAGCGCCAACGTCCGCACCCTCCGCGAGCGCCACCGCAAGCCGGTGGACCTCGACCGCGTGCCGGCGCTGATGCGGCACCTGGAGGGCCGGGGCGTGCTGATGCACGGCACCCTGGTGGTCGGCATGCCCGGCGAGACCCTCGGCGAAATCCAGGAGGGGTTCGACTTCGTGCGCGGGCTCCCGTTCCACTCCCTCGGCGTGTTCATCGCCCAGGCGATCCCCGGCTCCGAGCTGTACGAGTCGGCCCTCCACGCCGGGACGATCACCCCCCGGAAGGCGCGCTCCATCGACACCGCGCGCAGCTCACTGCAGCTCTCCTCGATCCGCCCCGACGAGCTGGAGAGCTGCGTGGAGGACTTCCTCTACGCCTTCAACCAGGAGGTGCGCCGCAGGGACCCCGCCGCGTGGAACCGCAAGTATGGGCGCCACCTGGACCGGCTGGAGCGGATCTGTATCGGCAGGGCCGCGCCCAACACCGACGGCGTCATCCGCGCCGCCAACACCGGCGCCGGCACCCTGGGCCGGGTGGCCGCCGAGCCGTGAGGAGCTACTCGTTCGCCGTCGTCGGAGCCGGTCCCACCGCCACCTACGTGCTGGAGCGGTTCGCGGCGAACGCCCTGAAGAACCTCCGCTTCCACGACCTGACGATCCACGTCTTCGATCCGAGCGGCGAGTTCGGGGCCGGCGCGGTCCACTCGCCGAGCCAGCCGGAGACCAGCCCGCTCAACCGGATCGCCGGACAGATCACCTTCGCCGCGGACGAGACCAACCGGATGACCGCGGCCATCCTCCCGGAGACGCTGCGCCCCGACTTCCACCACTGGTGCCACGCGCAGCTCGCCGTGACCGGCGACGCGAGGTTCGACCTCGCGCCCGCGGACTGGCCGATCCGCCGGCTCCACGGGCTGGCCCTGGTGTCCGCCTTCCGGCGCTACGCGGATCTCCTGGAGTCCCTCCCCGGGGTCTCCGTGCGCCTCCACCCGCACCGGGTGTGTGACGTGGAGAGGCGGGACGGCAGGTGGCTGCTCCGGAGCGAAGGGGGGGGCGAGCCGATCCCGGCGGACCAGGTGCTGCTCGCCACCGGCCACTCCCACAACCTCCCGGAGCCGGGGAGCCTCGGCGCCCGCCTCCTGGCGGAGTCCCGCCAGTGGGAGAGGTTCCGCTACGTCCCCTACCCCTACCCGCTGGAACGGACGCTCCCGCGCGACGACATTCCCCCCGGGGCGGTCGTCGGCTGCGCGGGGATGGGGCTGACGGCCTTCGACGTCATCCTGTACCTCACGGCGGGGCGCGGCGGGACCTTCGCCGCCGAAGGCGACGGCTACCGCTACCTGGTGAGCGGCCTGGAGCCGAAGATCGTGGCGTTCTGCCGGAGCGGGCTGTTCACCACGGCCCGTCCGCACAACGCCAAGGAGGCGGACATCCTGCGCTTCGAGCACCGGCCGGTCTTCCTCGGCGTCCCCACGATCGACCGGCTGCGCGCCACGCACGGGATCCCGGTCCGGCTCCCTGGCGGGGCCGTCCGACGCCAGCTCGACTTCGAGCGGCACGTCCTGCCGGTGCTCGTCCTGGAGAAGCGCTGCCTCTACTACCGGACCCTCTTCGGCGGCCGGTTCGGCGACGCCTACGAGGCGCGCTGCCAGCCCGCCTTCGAGGACTTCGTCGGCCGCCATCTCCCCTGCCACGGGAGCTCCGCCGAGGGGATCCGCTGGCTGGAGGAGCCGGGGGAGCCCCTGGTGTGGGAGGCGATGCAGGCGATCCGCGAGGCCAACCAGGGAGCCCCGTGCGGCGGGATCGCCGCCCGCCACCCCGCCCTCGACGTGGCCGCGCTCCTCGCCGCCTACTACGCGACCGTCTTCGGCGCGGAGTGCGGCGCCGCCGTGGCCGTCCTAGCCTCCGAGGGCCGGCCGGTGTCGCCGGCGCTCCGGGGGCGGGTCTCGCCGTGGGGGCACCCCATCGCGCCCGAGAGGCACCGGTTCGACTGGGAGACCCTGGTCTCTCCTCTCGCCGGTCGGCCGCTCGGAGACGCGGAGAGCTACCGGCGGGCCCTGCGCGCCTTCATGGAGTGGGACCACGCCCAGGCCGCACAGGACAACCTCCGCAATCCGACCAAGGCGGCGTGCGATGGCGTCTGGCGCGACCTGCGGCAGGTCCTCGGCTACCTGGTGGACTTCGGCGGTCTCACGGCGTCCTCCCACCGGCGGTTCCTCGGCGAGTACCTGCGGCTCCACAACCGGCTGGCCAACGGGGCCTCGATCGATGTGATGCGCAAGATGCTGGCGCTCCAGGACAGCGGGGTCCTGGACCTCTCCGTCGGTCCGGAGCCGGAGCTGCTCCTCGCCGGGGAGCAGGGCCTCCGGGTGCGCGGGGGCCTCACGGGGCACGAGGTGCGGCTGGATGTCCTGATCGACGCCCGTCTCCACACCCCGGACATCCGCCGGGACGCCTCGCCCCTCTATCGCAACCTCCTGCGCCGGGGGTGGATCCGTCCCTGGTGCAACCCCGGGAGGGGCGGCGAGCCCGACTTCGTTCCCGGCGGCGTCGACATCACCCCGGAGCACGCCGCGGTCACGGCGGAGGGCGAGGTGTGCCCGACTCTGAGCCTGCTGGGGGCGCCGACCGAGGGGGCCCTCTTCTACCAGATCGGGGCGGCGCGGCCGCGCTGCGACCACCACATCCTCAACGACGTGATCCGCTGGTTCGACCACTTCCTCGCCCAGGTCCCCCTGTCGTGCTACGAACGGATCGACGGCCCGCGGGTACCGGTGGTCCAGGCCGATCCGAGAGACCTGTGCCCTCCCGCGCCGTGGGGGGACGAATCTAGCCGACTGGAAAGGGTATGAGCCGACTGGAGACCGTCGAGCAGCTTGAAGACTGGTACGGGACGCCGTCGTACCGCGCGGCGCGCAAGGAGCGGGACCACCTCGACGAGCACTGCCGGCGCTTCATCCGGGCGTCCCCCTTCCTGGTCCTCGCCACCGCGGACGCGGACGGCAACTGCGAGGTGTCGCCGCGCGGCGACCGTCCCGGGTTCGTGAGGGTGGTCGACCGCTCCCGCCTCCACATCCCGGACCGCACCGGCAACAACCGGGTGGACAGCGCCCGCAACGTCGTCGGGAACCCGAAGGTGGCGCTGCTCTTCCTGGTGCCGGGGATGGAGGAGACCCTCCGCGTCCGGGGGAGCGTCTCGATCCTCACCGACGAGGCGCTGCGCGAGGAGTACGCGGCCGGCGGCAGGGCCGCCCGGGCGGTGTGGGAGGTGGTGGTGGAGCGGGCGTTCTTCCAGTGCCAGAAGGCGCTCATCCGCTCCCGGCTCTGGGACCCGGAGGGGTGGTCCAGCCGGGAGGAGCTGGGGCTGGCTCCGCTCTCGCGGGTGCTGGCGGACCAGATCGAGGGGCTGACGCCCGAGGTGTCGGAGAGGATGACCGAGGAGTCGATCCGGGACCGGCTCTGGTAGGGGCCGCGGCCTCGATCCAGGTGCCGGGCGGGTCGTCGCCGAAGCAGGCTGCCAGCCTGGCCGCGTCGAGGTCGCGTCCGTCGCCGATCACCGCTTCCACTCCCGCCGCGGCGAGCTGCAGCACCGCCTGGAGCTTCCCTCCCATCCCCCCGGTGACGTCGATCTTCGAAGAGGGCCAGAGCAGCCCCACGGCGTCGGAGTGCTGGTCGGCGCGCACGCGCCTCACCGGCGGGGAGCCCGGGGCCGTCGGGTCGCAGAGGCCCGGACGGTCGGTGAGGACCACGTACCGGCGGACCGGGAACACCTCGGCCAGGGGGAGCACCAGGCGGTCGCTGCTCACCGGCACGAAGGAGTTCCGGTGGTCCGGGAGCGGGCCGCCGGTGAGGAGCGGGAGCCACCCCCCGGCGAGGCACCGCGCCAGCGCCGCCGGCCGGGCCAGCCGCAGGGTGCCGTCCTTCCGGAGCCCGAAGAGGGTCGTCTCCTGCAGCGGCATCGCGGCGATCCCCCGCGCGGCGAGCTCCCGCGCCAGCGCCACCTTCAGCTCGAAGAGGCGCGCCGTCAGCTCGAAGACCTCTGCGGGGCAGCGGTGCCGCCCGTCGAGGCCCAGCCCGTGCTCCACCACCACGTTGTGGCCGAAGGAGCCTCCACCGAGCACCAGGACCACCCGGCACCTGGCCCCCGGCAGCCACCCGGCGAGCGCCTCCGCCACCCGGCGCAGCGAGCCGGGGTCGAGCGTGCAGTACCGCTCCCGGTCGGTGAGGATGCTCCCCCCGATCTTCAGCACCGCGACCGGGTCCGGGGCCCCCCGCTTCACCGGGTTCCCGGGACGCCCGCGACCATCGCCAGGACCTCCTCCTCCAGGGAATCGACCGGGCGGTCGGCGGCCAGCACCCGCCAGCCGAACCGGCTCGCCCACCCCAGCAGCTCGCCGCGCAGCCGGCTCTGGTGCGCGATGAAGCTCTCCCGCGTCATCTCCGGGTCCATCCCGCACTCGTAGGGCACCACGTCGGCGAAGCCGCCGGCCTCCTTGCGCTCCCAGGCCCGCGCCGGCTCGATGTCGAGGAGGATCACCAGGTCCGGTCCGGGAAGCGTCGCCACGGCCGCCTCGATCAGCTCCTCCGACGCTCCGTAGACCCGCTCGCTGGCCGCGTGCTTGTACCAGTAGCTGTCGATGAAGACGTGCTCCGAGCCGCCGACGAGCTCCTCCCGCATGCTGATGAGCATGGTCCAGAAGAGGAAGAGGGTCCGCGCCGGCACCGGCATCGAGGAGATGCAGGAGCGCAGCTTCCCGAGAGGCACCCCCTCCAGGAAGCGGCACTCCGGGTGGGCCTCGAAGTCGTAGATCTGCCACTTGTCGAGCTGCCTGGTGCTGCTCCCCTGCGCTTCCAGCCGGCTGCGGAGCGCCCGGGTCAGGGTGCTCTTCCCCACCGCGTCCGCCCCGGTGACGACGATCAGCACGCTCCCGCCCTCCGGTCCGCCGCCATCTCCGCGCCGCGGGCCTCGCGGACGTAGTCCCCGAGGGCGGAGAGGAAGAGGGCGATGTCGCTCTCGTCGAGCGCTCCCATCACCGACAGGCGGAAGGTTTCCGGAGCGCCCGCCTTGCCGGGGTAGATGGTGACGCCGGCCTCCAGCATCGCGTTGGCTAGCGCATCGAAGCGGTACCACGGCTCCCGGGGGGCGCGAACAGCCAGGAGGATCCGGCTCTGGTGCTCCTCCGGGAGGAGCGGGGCGAAGCCGAGGGCGCGTATCCCCTCCAGGAGACGGGCGTGGCTCGCCGCGTACCGCCGCCGCCGTCCCTCCACCGACTCCCCGGCCAGCTCGGCGAGCGCCCGTTCCAGCGCGTAGACGACCTGGGGGGGACAGGTGAAGCGGGTCTGCCGCGTGTCCCGCAGGGAGTCGTGCTGGGCCACCAGGTCGAAGTAGAGGCCGCGCGGCGCGGCGCCGCGGGCCCGCTCCAGCGCCCGGCGGCGGGCGATGACGAAGGAGAGGCCGGCCATCCCCTGGATGCACTTGTTGGCGCTCGACACCAGGTAGTCGAACGGCACCCCGTCCACCGGGACGGCCCCGAAGCTCGACATCGCGTCGACGATCAGCGAGAGCCCCCGGCGGCGGCAGAGTCCGGCCACCGGGGCAGGGTCGTTGAGCATCCCGGTGGAGGTCTCGTGGTGCACGAGCGTCAGGTGCGTGAACGGCGGGTCCCCCGCCGCCAGCGCCGCTTCGACGAGCTCCAGCCGGACGGGCTCGCCCCAACCGAAGCGGACCGTGTCCACCGGTACCCCGAGCCGGCGGGCGATCTCCGCCAGCCGGGCCCCGTAGTCCCCGTTGTCGAGGACGAGGAGCCCGCCGTCCCGCGGCACCACCGACCCGATCACCGCTTCGAGAGCCCCCGTGCCGCTGGCGGCGAAGGGCACCGCCACCAGCTCGCGCGGGTCCCCGGCGAGCCGGGCGAGCCCGTGCCGCACCCGCTCCAGGACCTCCAGGAACTCCCGCTCCCGCGGGCAGACGTCGGGCACCACCAGCGCCTGCTTGACGGTGTCGGTGGTGGTCGCCGGGCCGGGGTTGAGGAGCACCCGGCGCGGCACGCTGGCCCGCGACTCCGCGGCGAGGACCCGCGGCACAACGTGTCGGCGCACGCGGTCGAGGTGGCCCGGGTCGTCGATCTCACCCCAGAGCAGGCCCGGCTCCCGGTGCATCCAGATCGGCACCTCCCCGGCGATCGCCACCAGTCCGTCGGTCTCGTAGCCCCGGCCTGCGTGGCGGTCCCGGGGGCTGCCGCTGCGCCACAGCCGCAGCACGGCCTCCGCGGCATCCCTCCCCAGGCGCCACACCCCGACCAGCTCCCCGTCCACCCGGCGCAGCTCGCCGCGCTCCTTCGACAGCGCGCGGAGCCGCCGCCCCGGAGCCTCCACCCAGACCTCGTCGCCGGCGCCGGTCGGACCGGTGGTGAGCCCGAGGTTGCGCCGATCGGAGAAGAGGAGCAGGTCGAGCGCCCTCGGCTCGTAGTAGAGATCGCTCTCCAGGAGCAGGAACTCCTCCCCGTCGGCGAGCGCCTCGATCCCCCGCGCGAGCGAGCCGAGGCTGCCGCCGGTGGCGTAGTCGCCGTTCATCGCCAGCTCCAGCCAGGGGTGGAGCTCGGCCAGCGGGGCGTAGCGCCCTGCGAGGTGGCCGACCACCAGCACGACCCGCTCCACGCCGCGGGAGCGCAGCAGCCGGAGGGACCGGCCCACCAGCGTCTCGCCCCCGACCTCCAGGAGCCCCTTCGGCAGCTCCGCGTGGACGGACCGCAGCCGGGTCCCCTCCCCGGCGGCGAGCAGGATCGCGCTCCGCGGCGGCATCAGGAGGGTCCGCCGGCCAGGCGGCTCCGGAAGGCCTCCGCGATCCCCTCCGGGGTGCGGGTCGGCCGCTCCCGGCCCCCGCCCTCGGCCGCGGAGAGGGCCACGTGCAGCAGCGTCGGTCCCTCCCCCTCCCCCGCCCAGCGCAGCGCCGCCTCCAGCCCGTCGGCGCCGGCGCACGTCGCGGCGCGCCGGTACCCGCACGCCCTCGCCACCCGCGGAAAGGAGG
>DATAAL010000045.1:0-2410 GCA_036260145.1 Longimicrobiaceae bacterium
CACGGCCAGGAGGGAGACGATGAGGTCGGGGGAGCGCTCCAGGCAGACGCCGACACGCACCTCGGGGGCGACGCCGCGGCGGCGGAGGAGGTGGGCGAGGCGATTGGCGCGGCGCTCCAGGCGGGCGTAGGTGAGGCGCTCAGGTCCGGAGACCAGGGCCACAGCATCGGGGGTGCGCCCGGCCTGCTCCGAGAAGAGTTCGTGCACGAGGGCGTGCGGGTGCTCCGCCCCGGTCCGGTTCCACTCCTCGATCACCTGACCGCGCTCCGCCTCGCTCAGCAGCGGCGTGTCCGAGAGCCTGCGCTCCGGGTGCGTCGCGACCGCCTCCAGGAAGGTGCGCAGATGCCCCAGCATCCGCCGGACGGTCGCGCCCTCGAAGAGCTCGGTGGCGTACTGCAGCGAGAACCGGAGCCCCTCCGCCCGGTCGGCCGCGCGCAGGGAGAGGTCGAACTTGGCCATCCCGTGCTCCACCTCCAGGGGCCACGCCCGCAGCCCCGGGAAGGTGGGCGCGGGCTGCTCCTCCTGGAGGGAGAGCAGCACCTGGAAGAGAGGGGTATGGGCGAGGCTCCGCTCCGGGGCGAGCTCCCCCACCAGGCGCTCGAAGGGGAGCTCCTGGTGCTCGTAGGCGGTGAGGGTGGCCTGCCGTACCCGCGCCAGCAGCTCCCGGAAGCAGGGATCGCCGGAGAGGTCGGTGCGCAGCGCGAGGGTGTTGACGAAGAAGCCGATCAGGGGCTCGACCTCGCCGCGGGTGCGCCCGGCGACGGGAGCCCCCACGACCACGTCCTCCTCTCCGGAGTACCGGGAGAGGAGGGCGCTCCAGGCCGCCAGCAGGACCATGTAGAGGGTGGCGCCCTCCCGCCGTGCCAGCGAACGCAGCCGCCCGGACAGCTCCGGGTCCAGCGCCACGGCCTCGGCCGCGCCCCGGCGGCGGGGCACGGCGGGGCGGGGGTGGTCCACCGGCAGCTCCAGCACGGTGGGCGCCCCCGCCAGACGGTCCCTCCAGTAGGCGATCAGCCGGTCGAGGACCTCGCCCCGGAGGCGCTCCCGCTGCCAGAGCGCAAAGTCCGCGTACTGGATCTCGGGGTTGGGGAGGGGTGAGGGCTCTCCCCGGGCGAAGGCGCCGTAGAGGACCGCCAGCTCGCGGTCCAGCACCCCCACGCTCCAGCCGTCGCTGACGATGTGGTGCATCGTCACCAGGAGCGCGTGCTCCTCCCGGTCGAGCCGCAGGAGGCGGACGCGGAAGAGCGGCCCCCGCACCAGGTCGAACGGCCGCAGCCCCTCCTCCCGGGCGATGTGCCCCACCACGGCGTCGCGCTCCTCCGGGGGTGCGCCGGTGAGGTCCTCGACGGTGAGCTTCACCTCCCGGGGGGGGTGCACCACCTGCACGGCGGCGCCCTCCACCGCGCGGAAGGTGGTGCGCAGCGCCTCGTGTCGGCGGACGATCTCGCCGAATGCCCGCTCCAGGGCGGGGACGTCCAGCGCTCCCGAGAGGCGCGTGGCCAGCGGGATGTTGTAGAGCGCCGTCCCGGGTTCCAGCTGCTCCAGGAACCAGAGACGCTCTTGCGCGAAGGAGAGCGGGAAGACGAACACGTCGTCCTCCGCGGGGGGCGGTACGGGCGCAAGCCCTGACTGGGAGGTCTGCTCGGGGGTTCTCATACGCTCTTCGGGCATCGCCGGGTCGGGGCTCACGGGGGTGCTTCTCCGAGGGCGGAGAGCTTCACCCGGTGCGCCTCGCGTGAGGTTCGCGTGATCCTGGGGGCATCCGCGCTCCCGCCGTCCCCCATCCCCTCCAGCCGCCGGGCCAGCTCGGCCACGGTGGGGGTCTCGAAGAGGGCGCGTACCGGCAGCTCCACCCCGCACGCCTCGCGGATCCGGGAGGCGATGCGGGTGGCGAGCAGGGAGTGTCCGCCGAGGGCGAGGAAGCTCTCGTGCACGCCGATGCGCTCCCTGCCCAGCACGTCCGTCCAGATGCCGGCGAGCACCTCCTCCAGGGGGGTGCGGGGCGCCACGTAGGCCTCCTCCTCTATGTGGTCCGGCCTGGGTAACGCCTGGCGGTCGAGCTTGCCGCTGGGGGTGAGGGGGAGTGTGCCCAGGAACACGAGGGCACCCGGCACCATGTACTCGGGGAGATACCCGCGCAGGTGCTCCCGCAGCTCGGTCGCGGAGAGGGGGCCCTGCGGGACCACGTAGCCCACCAGGCGCCGCTCTCCCGGGGCGTCCCCCCGGGCCAGGACCACGGCCTCACGGACGGCGGGGTGCGTGCGCAGGGCGGCCTCGATCTCGCCGGGCTCGATGCGGAAGCCGCGGATCTTGACCTGCTGGTCGATCCTGCCGAGGAATTCCAGGGTGCCCTCGGGGAGCCAGCGCACCCGGTCGCCGGTGCGGTAGAGGCGCGCCCCCGGCTCCCCGG
>DATAAL010000046.1:0-1891 GCA_036260145.1 Longimicrobiaceae bacterium
CTGCCCCCCCGCTCCACCACCAGCTCCTCCTCCCGCCGGTACTCCGCCGCCACCGCTCCCGCGTTGAAGTCCAGGTCCTCGAAGATCCCCACGCTGCTCAGCCGGTTCTCCACGGGGAAGTTCCGGATGCACAGCCGCAGGTCGAAGGCGTGCCCCACCTCCGCGAAGATCTTCTCCACGTAGTGCCCCGCCGTCGCGCTGAAGCCCGGCGCCTCCGCGATCTCCTCCGGCAGCGTCACCGCCGCCATGCACGTCTGCGCACGCCCCGGGATCATCACCCCCTCGGGCGTCATCCGCCGCCGCACCTCGTTGAGGATCACCGCCGCCCCCTCGCCCCCCGCGATGGCCTCCACGATCTCCGAGACGCAGACCTCCGCCGGCTCCGGCAGCTCGATGGTGCGCGCGTCGCCGTGCAGCAGCGTGATCCGATCCTCCAGCCCCAGAGCGCGGATCTTCTCCTTCGCCGCCCGGTAGGAGCGCTCCAGGATCTCCACCGCGTAGACGTGCCGCGCCCCCGCCTCCACGGCCAGGCGCGCCAGGATGGCGTCCGCGCCCGTGCCGACGTCGAGCACCACGCGGTCCTTCGCCAGGCGCGAGAGGGCGGCGCGGTAGCGGTCGTTGCGCCGCTCGTCGTGCGTCAGCCCCGAGTAGATGAGCTCGTCGTAGACGAAGTACTCCCCGATACTCGGCCACAGCTCAGCTCTCTTCTGCTCGCGCGGGACCACGTAGGCCACCAGGCGCCGCTCCCCGGGCTCGTCCTCGCGGGCGACGACCACGCACTCGCCCACGCCCTCGTGGCGCAGCAGCGCGGCCTCGATCTCCCCGGGCTCGATGCGGTAGCCGCGCACCTTCACCTGCGCATCCACGCGCCCCAGGAACTCCAGGGCGCCGGTGGGCAGCCAGCGCACGCGGTCTCCCGTGCGGTAGAGGCGCGCGCCGGGCTCGCCGCCGAAGGGATCGGGCACGAAGCGCTCGGCGCTCAGCTCCGGGCGCTCCAGGTAGCCGCGTGCCACGCCCGCGCCGCCGATCCACAGCTCGCCGGGCACGCCCACCGGCAGGGGCACGCCCGCGCGGTCGCAGACGTAGAGCCGCACGTTGGGCAGGGGGCGCCCCACCACCTGCCAGCCCACGCGCTCCTGCGGATCGAGGGCGTAGGTGGCCGCCAGCACCGTGGCCTCCGTGGGTCCGTAGAAGACCCGCACCCGGGCGGAGGGGAAGGTGGCGCGGACCTGGTCCAGGAGCGTGGCGGGCACCGCGTCGCCGCCCACGAAGACCTGGCGGATGCCCGGGAACTGCCTGCCTGCGGCGACGACCTGCTGCATGAGGGCGGGGACGGCGTGCACGGCCGTGGCGCGCTCCAGCTCGCGCAGCAGCACCGGCACGTCCATCACCTTCTCGCGGGGGAGGAGGTGGACCTCGGCGCCGGAGGCGAGGGGGAGGAGGACCTCGAAGGCCCAGATGTCGAAGGCGTAGCTGGCCAGGCAGGGCACCACGTCACCGGGGCCGAAGCCGACCTCCTCCTGCATGGCCAGGACGAAGGAGGCCAGGTTCCCCTGCTCCACGGCCACTCCCTTCGGCCGGCCCGTGCTGCCCGAGGTGTAGATCACGTACGCCAGCGAGTCCGGCCCGGCGCCACCCGGCACGTTCTCCACGGCCCCGGAGCCCGCCAGCGCGGTGCGCACCTCCGCCGGGGTCAGCATCACTCGCGCGCCGCTGTCCTGGCGCATGTACTCCAGCCGCTCGGCGGGATACGCCGGGTCCAGCGGCACGTACGCGCCGCCGGCCTTCAGCACCGCCAGCAAGCCGGCCACCGCGTCAACGCCGCGCTCCAGGCACAGCGCCACGCGCGCATCCGGTCCCACGCCCAGCGACTGGAGGTGGTGCGCCAGCC
>DATAAL010000047.1:0-2475 GCA_036260145.1 Longimicrobiaceae bacterium
CTCGGCGCCGACGATCTCTTCCAGGCGGTAATCGCCACCCTTGACCAGCACGTCCGGGAGGAGGGCCCGGATCAGTTCCCGGGGGGTGTCCTCGTCGAATACGGTGACCACATCCACGGCGGCCAGGGAGGCGAGGACGAACGCCCGGTCCTCTCCGGGGTTGACGGGACGGGACGGCCCCTTGAGGCGGCGCACCGAGTCGTCGGAGTTGAGCCCCACCACCAGGAGGTCCCCGAGCTGCCGCGCCGCGTGCAGGTACTCGGCGTGCCCCCGGTGGAGGATGTCAAAGCACCCGTTGGTGAAAACCACGGTTCCGGCGCGGGGCCGGCCGAGGCGGGCGAGGAGGTGGTCGCGCACCAGGATCTTGGCCGCGGGGTCGGGGATCTCGTGTCTCATGGGCTCAGGGCGCGGCGGGCTCCCGCACCTCGCCGTGCGTGGTCCGGCGGATCCGCGCCAGGATCTCCCCGGCTCCCCGGCTCACCAGGTCCAGGGCCAGCCGGCGGCCGATCGCTTCGGCGTCCGAGCGCGGGCCGCTCGCCTCGCCACGCAGGACTACGCTGCCCTCCAGGTCGGCGACGAGGCCGCGGAGCGTCAGGAGGTCGCCGGAGACGGTGCCGAGGGCGCCGATCGGGATCTGGCAGCCGCCCTCCAGGGCGTGCAGGAAAGCGCGCTCCGCCCCGGCCGCGTCGGCGGTGTCCGGGTCGTGCAGCGGGCGCATCCGCTGGCGGGCTTCCGCGTCGTCCGCGCGGGTGACGACGGCCAGCGCCCCCTGCCCCACCGCCGGCAGCCAGCTCCCGGGGTCCAGGTAAGCGGAGATGCGCGCCTTCCACCCGAGGCGCAGGACCCCCGCGGCGGCCAGGACGATGGCGTCGTACTCGCCGTCGTCCAGCTTCGCCAGGCGCGTGTTCAGGTTGCCCCGCAGGTCCACGACCTCCAGGTCGGGGCGCAGCGCGCGGAGCTGGGCTCGCCGGCGGAGTGAGCTGGTGCCCACGCGCGCTCCCGCGGCGAGCTCCGACAGGCCGCACCCGGCTCCGTCGCGGCGGACGAGCACATCCCGCGGGTCCTCGCGGGTGGTGATCGCCGCGATCACAAGCCCTTCCGGGAGCCGCGTGGGGACGTCCTTGAGGGAGTGGACGGCGACATCGGCCTCGCCCCGCAGGAGGGCCTCGTCGATCTCCTTGGTGAAGAGGCCCTTGTCGCCGATCCTCGCCAGCGGCACGTCCAGAATGCGATCGCCTGTGGTGCGGACGACCCGGACCTCCACGTCGGCCGCGGGCCCGGCGGCGCGGAGCGCTCCTTCCACCGCGCGGGCCTGCCAGAGAGCGAGCTCGCTTCCCCGGGATGCGATGCGGACGGGGCGGTTCGTGGAGCTCACCACTGCGACTGTGCGCCCTCGATGATCTTCTGCACCATCTGGTCGATGGCGCGCACGCGTCCGGTCTGCGACTGCTCGGAGCCCGGCTGGTAATTCCCGATGGCCGTCACGCCGCTCCCCTTCCAGAGGGAGCGGTCCTGGCGCACGTCGTAGATCTCCGCCTCGAAGGTGATGCGTACCTCGCGCATCACCACGTTGATCCGGTCACGCTGCCCCTGAGGGTTGGCGCTGAAGGCGGGGGTCGTCTCGTCGAAGCCGGTGATCCGCCCCCGGAGGACGGCGTCGGCGACCCGCTGGTCGGCGAGGCGCACGCCCAGCTTGCGTGGGACCTGGTCCTGGAGCCGGAGATGTACGTCGGTGCCCAGCACGGGCTCCGCGGTGCCGTTCTCGAACGGCGTCACCGCCAGGGTACGGATCCCGGGCGGGAGCCCTCCTCCGGTGAAGGAGTAGAGACACCCCGCCAGGAGGAGGGAGCATGCAGCGGCAAGGCTAGCGCGACGCACTGCCCTGAAGCCAGGTGTCTTCAGGAAACGATTCCACATGGTTGATGGTCTCGATATTGAGGATCAGGGTCCGGTACGCGCCCCAGTCGCGGTACTCCGCCCGCCGGAGCTGTCCGGCATCGGAGTAGGTGAGCGCGATGCTCTCCCGGGCGCTGGACCGGGCGTCCCTCCGGACGGTGCGCAGCCGCTCCGCCGTGGCACCGAACTCCACGGTCTCCCCCTGTCGGGTCTCATAGCGGAGAGAGGTGCCTTCTCCGGAGGCGGTGGCCCCCTGGAGGGTGGCGCCGGTCGGCGGTCGTACGACCCCGAGGGCGCCCCACAGGAGGGCGGGCGACGGGAGCGCGAAGCGTCCGGCTACGGCGGGGGGGATCCGGAAGGAATCGCCGACCAGTGCGGCGGCCAGGTAGGTCTCCCCCCGCGGCCCGAACAGGTCCAGCCGGAGCCGGTCCGGGGCGTGGAGCCGCACCACGCCGCGCCCCCGCAGCCGCGCCCCCGCCTCGTCCAGCTCCCAGGAGAAGTTGACCTGTTGCGGGGAAGCCGGGGTGGTGGCGCGGATCAGCCGGTCCGCCGCCGCCTGCGGATCGGGAGCCGGTGGTC
>DATAAL010000048.1:0-5785 GCA_036260145.1 Longimicrobiaceae bacterium
TGGCCGTCGACTCCATCGAGGACATGCGCGCCCTCCTGCGCGGGATCCCGCTCGACCGGGTCTCCACCTCGATGACCATCAACGCCACCGCCGCCATCCTCCTCGGCCTCTACGTCGCCGTGGCCGACGAGCAGGGCGTCCCCCGCGCCCGCCTCTCCGGGACGATCCAGAACGACATCCTGAAGGAGTACATCGCGCGGGGCACCTACATCTACCCGATCGAGCCCAGCCTGCGCCTCATCACCGACATCTTCGCGTTCTGCAACGCCGAGGTGCCGAAGTGGAACACCATCTCCATCAGCGGCTACCACATCCGCGAGGCGGGGGCCACGGCGGCGCAGGAGGTGGCCTTCACCTTCGCCGACGCGGTGGAGTACGTGCGGCGGGCGAAGCGGGCGGGGCTGGAGATCGACCGCTTCGCGCCCCGGCTCTCCTTCTTCTTCGCCTCGCACAACGACCTGTTCGAGGAGGTCGCCAAGTTCCGCGCCGCCCGCCGCCTCTGGGCGCGGCTGATGCGCGAGCGCTTCGGCGCCTCCGACGAGTCGTGCAAGCTCCGCTTCCACACCCAGACCGGCGGCGTCACCCTGCAGGCGCAGCAGCCGCTGAACAACGTGGTGCGGGTGACGGTGCAGGCGCTCGCGGCCGTGCTCGGAGGGACGCAGTCGCTGCACACCAACGGCTACGACGAGGCGCTCTCCCTCCCCACCGCGCAGGCGGCGACGCTGGCGCTCCGTACCCAGCAGGTGCTGGCGTACGAGTCCGGGGTGGCCGACACGGTGGACCCGCTGGCCGGCTCCTACTACGTGGAGGCGCTGACCACGGCGGTGGAGGAGAAGGCCCGCGGGTACCTGGAGAAGATCGAGGAGCTCGGCGGGGCGGCGGAGGCCATCGCCTACATGCAGGAGGAGATCCACCGCGCGGCGTACGAGCACCAGATCGCGGTGGAGCGGGGGGAGAAGACCATCGTGGGGGTGAACCGCTTCCAGACCGAGGAGGTGCCGGTCGACCTGGGGCAGCCGGACTTCTCGGCGCTCGAGCGGTCGCAGCGGGCGCAGCTCGCGGAGGTCAGGGCCGCGCGCGACGACGCCGGGGTGCGCGCCCGGCTGGAGGCCATCCGGAGCGCCGCCCGCGGCACGGAGAACCTGATGCCGCCCATCATCGACGCTGTGAAGGCGATGGTGACGCTGGGGGAGATCAGCGACGCGCTCCGGGCGGAGTGGGGCGTGTACCGGCCAGCGTAGGCCGGAGAGCCCCGCAACATTTCGGGTCCCGCCCACGTAATCCTTCCCGGTCGGCGTCTCCCCGCGAGACGCGGCCCTCCGGATATCCTGGTCTTCGGTGCAGGCGACACCAACCCGCGGACAAGCATGTACTCCACCTGCATCTTCTGCACCGCGCGGCTCGGTACTAACGAGGCCATCGAGCACTTCCCCGTCGGGCGGCGCCTCGCGTTCGACGCGGCCGGGGGGCGCCTCTGGGTGGTGTGCCGCACCTGCGAGCGCAGCTTCCGCGTTACACAGACGCGCGTCTCCACGGAGAATATCGCGCTGGCGCGGCTGGCGGAGGGAACGGAGCTGGTGCGGATCGGTGAGCCGCTGCGACGGGAGTTTGCGGCGTGGCGCTACGGCGACCAGTTCAGAAGGCGTGCCCGGAGGATGTGGACGTATGGGATCGCCGCCGGCGGGGGGCGGCGGTGGCGGCAGGAGCGGCGATCGCTGCTCCCAGGAGTCCCCCTCGCGCTCACCCTGGTGAACATCTGGCGAGACTTCCACAGGGGCGCTGACCCGGCGCGCGCAGCCCGGCCCTCCGCCAGGAGGGACACGCCCGAACCCGCGGTTCGAGGCCGTCCCAAACCTGCCGCGAAGCCGCACGAAAACACACCCGCCCGGCGTTGCCCCCTTCGGAGCGCCGGGTTATTTTACGCGGGTTTGCCACCAGAGTGCACCAGAATCGGATCGTAGCTGACGCATCGCCATGCCTACGTACGAATATCGCTGTCCATCGTGTGGTAACGAGTTCGAGAAGTTCCAGCGGATGTCCGACGAGCCCGTGGCTGAGTGCCCGAGCTGTGGGACGAACTCCGAGCGCAAGCTCTCGGGCGGTGCGGGGCTCCTCTTCAAGGGCTCCGGGTTCTACATCACCGACTACCGGAGCGAGAGCTACAAGAAGGCCGCCGGCTCCGAGGGGGGCGCCTCCTCGGGCGGCTCCGAGTCCAAGCCGTCGTCCGGCGACAAGCCCGCGGGCGGCTCGTCCGCCGGCGGCTCCTCCACCGGCTCCGGCAGTAAAGCGGGCGAGTAGATGCCGGCCGAGAAGCTGCGCCGCGAGATCGCCCGCGTCCTGCAGGGGATGGGGTTGGACGAGCCGGGCCCGATCGGCCTGGACCGCCCGCGCAACCCGGAGCACGGCGACTGGGCGAGCAACGTCGCCATGACGTTGGCCCGGCGTCTGGGCCGCCCCCCCCGCCAGATCGCCGACGAGATCGTCCAGCGGATCGACCGGGGCGCGGCCGGGGTGAGCGAGGCCGAGGTGGCTGGCCCCGGCTTCATCAACTTCCGCCTGGTCCAGGACTACCTGCACCAGGGGCTCGCCGAGGTCGTCACGAAGGACGCCGGCTACGGCCGTTCCGACGCGGGGCGGGGCCAGCCGGTCATCGTCGAGTTCGTCTCCGCCAACCCCACCGGACCTCTCCACATCGGCCACGGCCGTCAGGCTGCGCTCGGTGATGCCATCGCGGAACTGATGAACTGGGCGGGGTGGAAGGTCCACCGCGAGTACTACTACAACGACGCCGGGGAGCAGATCGCCAGGCTGGCGCGCTCGGTGTGGGCCCGCTACCAGCAGGCGTGCGGACGCGACCTCCCCTTCCCGGAGGACGGCTACCACGGCGACTACGTGACCGAGATCGCCCGCGCGTTGCACGCCGACGAGGGCGACCGCTGGTCCGGCGACGACTCCGCGGAGGCGCTGGACGCGATGCGCCGCTTCGCCGTCACGCGGCTCATGAAGGAGATCGAGCGCGACCTGGACAAGTTCCGCGTCCACTTCGACGAGTACTTCCTGGAGTCGTCGCTGTACACCGGAGGGGGGGTGGAGGAGACCACCCGCCGCCTCCGCGAGACCGGCCTGGTATACGAGAGGGACGGCGCGCTCTGGCTCCGCACCACGGAATACGGGGACGACAAGGACCGGGTGATGGTGAAGAGCACCGGCCACCCGACCTACTTCCTCCCGGACGTGGCGTACCACCTCGACAAGTGGGAGCGCGGCTTCCATCGCTCCATCAACGTCCAGGGCGCCGACCACCACGGCACGGTAGCGCGGGTGCGCGCGGGGCTCCGGGCCCTGGGGCTCCCCGAGGGGTACCCGGAGTACGTGCTGCACCAGATGGTGCTGGTGATGCGCGGCGGACAGGAGGTCAAGTTCTCCAAGCGCGCTGGCGGCTACGTCACCCTCCGCGACCTCTTCGAGGAGGTGGGGGTAGACGTGACACGCTACTTCTTCCTGATGCGCCGCCCGGAGTCTCAGCTCACCTTCGACCTGGACCTGGCGCTGGAGCAGTCGGACCGCAACCCCGTCTACAAGGTCCAGTACGCCCACGCCCGCATGTCCTCCATCTTCCGGCGGGCGGGGGTGGAGGCCGCGGAGATCCGCGCGGAGGGCGCGGACCTCGCCCTCCTGGCCCACCTGGCCGAGACGGACCTGGTCAAGCTCCTCCTGCGGTTCCCGGAAGAGGTGGGCGCAGCGGCCGAGGGCCACACCCCGCACGCCGTCACCGAGTACCTGGAGGAGGTCGCGGGAGCGGTCAACTCCTGGTACCACGCCGGGAACCGCGACCCGCGGCTCCGCGTGCTGGGGAGCGACGTTCCCGAAGAGCTTTCCCGCGCGCGGCTGGTCCTCTGCCGCGCCGTCCAGATCGTCCTCCGCAACGGGCTCACCATCCTGGGGATCACCGCCCCGGAGCGGCTGGAGCGCGACGAATCCGAAACCTGACCTCTCTCCCATGTCACTCCTCGTTGTTGGCAGCGTTGCGCTCGACACGGTCGAGACCCCCTTCGGTCGCGCGGAAGACGCCCTGGGCGGATCCGCCACCTTCTTCTCGGCCGCCGCCTCCCTCCTGGCGCCCGTGCAGCTCGTCGGCGTCATCGGCGACGACTATCCGAAGCACGAGCTCCACTTCCTCGCGGACCGCGGGGTGGACCTCGCCGGGCTGGAGGAGGCGCGGGGGGAGAGCTTCCGCTGGTCGGGCGTGTACAGCTACGACCTGAACTCCCGCGAGACGCTGGAGACGCGCCTGGGGGTGTTCGCCGACTTCAAGCCGAAGATCCCCGACGTCTTCCGCGACGCCGAGTGGGTGTTCCTGGGGAACATCGACCCCGAGCTGCAGCTCGACGTGCTGAACCAGGTGCGGAGCCCGCGCTTCATCGCCTGCGACACCATGAACCTGTGGATCGAGATCAAGCGCGACCCGCTGCTGGAGCTGCTCGGCCGGGTGGATCTCCTCCTGGTGAACGACGCCGAGGCCCGCCAGCTCTCCGGGACCCACAACCTGTGCCGGGCGGCCCGCTGGATCCAGGAGCGGGGCCCGCGCTACCTGATCATCAAGAAGGGGGAGCACGGCGCCATCCTCTTCACGCCGGGCTCGGTCTTCTTCGCCCCCGGGTACCCGCTGGAGGAGGTGTTCGACCCCACCGGCGCGGGCGACTGCTTCGCGGGGGGCTTCATGGGCCACCTGGCGCAGTGCGGCCGGTGCGAGGAAGGCGACCTGCGCCGCGCGGTGATTTACGGCTCGGTGCTGGGCTCCTTCGCCTGCGAGCGCTTCTCGGTGGACCGCCTCCGCGACCTCACGGCGGAGCAGGTGGAGGAGAGGGTTCGGCAGTTCCGGGAGATGACGGTCTTCGAGCTCCCCATCGGGGCCGGGGCCGGTGTCTGAATCCGGCCTGAGCTACCGCGACGCGGGCGTCGACATCGACGCTGCCCAGCGCGCCATGCGCGGTGTTGCGGAGCTGGTCCGGTCCACCGCCACCCCGGACACCCTCTCGGAGCTGGGCTCGTTCGGCGGGCTGTACCGCCTCCCCGGCGACGTGCGCCGCCCGGTGCTGGTGGCGAGCACGGACGGGGTGGGGACCAAGCTGAAGGTGGCCTTCCTCGCCGGCCGGCACGGCACGGTGGGGGAGGACCTGGTGAACCACTGCGTCAACGACATCCTGGTGCAGGGCGCCCGCCCCCTCTTCTTCCTCGACTACGTGGGGGTGGGGCGGCTGGAGCCGGGAACGGTGGAGACGGTGGTGGGGGGCGTGGCGCGCGGGTGCCGCGCCAACGGGTGCGCCCTGCTGGGGGGCGAGACGGCGGAGATGCCCGATTTCTACGCCCCCGGGGAGTACGACATCGCCGGCACCATCGTGGGGGTGGTGGAGGAGGACCGGGTGATCGACGGCTCCGCCATCCGCGTGGGGGACGCCATCGTCGCTCTGGCGTCCTCGGGGCTGCACACCAACGGGTATTCCCTGGCGCGCCGGGTGGTGTTCGGGCGTATCGGGCTGGGGGTGGACGACCCCTTCCCGGGGGAGGAGGAGAGCGTCGCCGAGGTCCTCCTCCGCGTGCACCGGTCGTACCTGCGTCCGCTCCGACCGCTGGTCGAGCGGGGAGAGGTGCGGGGGCTGGCGCACATCACCGGCGGAGGGCTGACCGACAACGTGCCCCGCGTGCTGCCGGAGAAGCTCGACGCGCGGATCAAGCTCGGCTACGACCACCAGTCCATCATCCCCGGCATCGGCAAGGCCGGCGA
>DATAAL010000049.1:0-20830 GCA_036260145.1 Longimicrobiaceae bacterium
CCTACCTGAACTGGGGGCGGCGCAACGGGAGCACCTTCGAGTCGGTGGACACCGACGACGACGGCGCGGGCGGGACCGACTCGCAGCTGCAGGTGACGGTGGGGAGCGCCGGCACCTATGTGATCCGCGCCAACTCGCTGGGAGGGGGAGAGACGGGGAGCTACACCCTCAGCGTGCAGGCCGCGGGCGGCGGGACGGACCGGACCGATCCGCGCCCGGGGGGGAACACCCTCCGTGCCGGGCAGACGGTGAGCGGGCGCCTGGAGGCATCGGACCCGAAGCTCTCGGACAATTCGCACTACGACCAGTACACGTACCAGGGCCGCCCCGGCGAGCAGATCCTGGTCACCATGACCTCCGGCGACTTCGACACCTACCTGCGCGGCGGCCGGATGCAGGGGGGGAGCTTCCGGCTCGCGGACTCCGACGACGACGGCGCGGGCGGCACCAACTCCCGGCTCCAGGTCACCCTGGACGCCACCGGTACCTACGTCATCCAGGCCAACTCCCTCCGCCCGAACACGATGGGTAACTACTCCCTGGTGGTGGAGGGCGTGGGGGCGGCCCCGTCGGGCGCCCGGACGGTGGCCATGGGGCAGACGGTCAGCGGCCGCCTCACGGCGTCCGACCCGGTGCTGTCCGACAACTCCCACTACCACCTGTACGTGTACCGGGGCCGTCCGGGCGAGCAGGTGCTGGTCACCCTGCGCTCCAGCGACTTCGACGCCTACCTGGCGTGGGGGCGGCTGTCCGGCGATGAATTCAACCAGGAGCAGAGCGACGACGACAGCGGCGGCGGCACCAACGCCCAGCTGGTGGGGACCGTGGGGAGCAGCGGCACCTACGCCATCCGGGCGAACACGCTGCGCGCGGGGGAGGTGGGGAGCTACACCCTCTCGGTGCAGCCTGTGGGCGCGGTGGCCCAGCGGCAGCCGACCGTCCCGGCGGGCGCCCTCACGGTCAGCGCCGGACAGACGGTCTCGGGGACGCTGACCCGCTCCGACCCCATGCTGTCCGACAGCTCGTACTACGACCAGTACATGTACCGCGGACGCCCCGGCGACCGGCTGCAGATCACCCTTCGCTCCAGCGACTTCGACGCCTACCTGCGCTGGGGCCGCCTCGACGGGACGCAGGTGCAGGCGGAGGCGTACGACGACGACGGCGCGGGCGGCACGGATGCGCAGCTCTCGGTCACGGTGGGCGGCACCGGGGTGTACGTCATCCAGGCCAACGCCTTCGCCCCGGGGACGACGGGGAGCTACACGCTCACGGTGCAGCCCGTCTCCGCCTCGGCCAGCGCTCCCGCCGAGGAGCGCTCCGGCTCGGTCGGGAAGTGGATGTACACCTATGCCGACGCCCGCGACCCGCGCTACCGGCCGCTCGCCCAGCGGATGAAGCAGGCCGGGATGTTCGAGTCGCTGGTGGAGGGGCTGAACCAGCGGTTCCCGCTCCCCAGCAACATCAGCCTGCGGAGCGCCGAGTGCGGCCAGGTGAACGCCTTCTACAACCCCCGGAACCGGAGCGTGACCTTCTGCTACGAGCTGCTCCAGCACCTCGCCAATATCTTCGTCCGCGACGGGCGGTGGACCGCGGAGCAGCGCGAGGCCGTGGACGGGGCTTCCACCTTCATCCTCATGCACGAGGTCGGACACGCGCTGGTGGACGTGCTCGACCTCCCCGTCACGGGGCGTGAGGAGGACGCGGTGGATCAGCTCGCCGCGGTGATCCTCATCAGCAGCGGGGACAAGGGCGCGGAGGCGGCCCTGAACGGGGTGCGGGCCATCCAGCCGGGGGCCAACGCGGTCTTCGACGCCTCCGACTTTGCGGACGAGCACTCCCTGGGGCCGCAGCGCCTGTACAACGTGGCGTGCTGGATCTTCGGCTCCGACCCGCAGAAGTACCGCAGCATCGTGACCAGCGGTTTGCTCCCTGTCGCGCGCGCCCAGCGCTGCCCGGGAGAGTACGAGCGCCTGTCCAAGTCCTGGATGCGGCTCCTGCAGGAAAACACGCCGAGGGGCCAGTAGGCTTCCGGACGCCCCCGCCGCTGGGGCGGGGGCGGCACACCCGGGCTCGCCCATCCACGAAAGCAGGGCCCGAATGCGATGAAGGTGATAGCCGTTGCCGTGCCCAAGGGCGGCGTGGGAAAGACAACCACGGCGGTGAACCTGGCGGCCCGGCTGTCGGCCGCGGGGCAGAGGGTCCATCTCCTGGACCTGGATCCCCACGCCTCCGCCACCTTCGCGCTCGGGAGCCACCCGATCCAGCACCTGCTGACCGGAGACCTGGTCCGGCTCGAAGGAGAGCGCTTCTCTCTGCACCCGGGCGGGATGGTGCTGGCGCGGGCCAGCGCCGGGGAGAGCCTGAGCGTCATCCGCCACGCGGCGGTCGGAGCCGACCTGCTGGTGATCGACACCCAGCCGGCGCTCTCGTCGGCGACGCTGGCAGCGCTGAAGGTCGCCTCCATCGTGATTGCGCCGGTCGAGCCGGCCTGGCTCTCGCTCCCCGCCCTCGACGAGCTCACAGCGGCCCTGCAGACGATCAAGGCCGCCAGCCGCCTCAGAATCGTGCTCTCCCGGGTCCGGGTGGTCCGGCGGCTGACCCGCGAGATCGCGGGGACCATCGCCGGCCGCTACCCCGGAGCCCTGTACCCGGTCGCCGTCCCGGAGGACGTGCGCGCCGCCGAAACGCTGCCGGTGCGGGACCCGCAGAGCAAGGCGGGAGCGGCGTTCGACAAGCTGAGCCAGTGGCTCCTGGCGGACGTGACGTAGCCCCCGCGCGGGGGCCGCAGCCTTGCTCCGGGGCGCTCCCCTCCCCACCTTCGTACCCCGCCGACCCCTCGAACAGCTCCATCGAACTGGCGGACATCCCCTGCAGCCGCAGTCCCTGAGGCTCCCTCTCCACCCTCACGCGGGATCTCACATGCCTCCGACGAGGATCCCCACCCCCGCACAGCTCCGGCGGGTGCGCTACGCGCTCCTGGCCGGCCCCCTGCTCTTCGGCGCGGTGGTCTTCTGGCTGCGGTGGCAGGGGCAGCCCACCGCGAAGCCCGAGGTGCTGACCACCTTCCGCCTGGCCTCCTACGGCCTCTGCTTTGTGGTGCTGGCCGCCCTGCTGGCGATCCGGCGGATCCGCGCCGGCCGGCCGGAGGGGGAGCGGGGCACGTGGAGCCTGGTGGGGTGGGCTCTCGCGGAGGCGACGGCGCTCTTCGGCGGCGTCTTCCTGCTGATGGGAGGCGACCCGTGGCCGTACGCCACCGGCCTCCTGCTCATCCTCGGCTCCTGGAGCCTCATCCCCGCGGACCCGGCGGAGATCTGAGCGCCTGGTCTCCGCTCCCGCCCAGGGTGCGGACCCGGGCGCGGAAGCGCTGGTACTCCGGCGTGTCGCGGACCAGGCGGTCCCCGTCCAGCGGGCCCAGGCTCCGGATCACGGCGCGCGTGTTCACCACGCGCTCCTCGCTGGCGGGGTGCGAGGCGAACCACTGGTCGAACAGGCCGGGCTGGCTCCGCTGGCCGCGCAGCAGCGTCTCGAAGAAGGTGGCGATCCCCTCCGGATCGTACCCCGCAGCCACCAGGATCTCCACGGCGCGCAGGTCCGCCTCGCGCTCGGCGTCGCGCCCGTACTTGGCGAAGATCGCCGCGCCCCCGCCCTGGATGGCCACCTGCTCCAGGACCCCGGGCTCGCGCCCCAGGAGCGTGTAGACCAGGGTCAGGAGGAGGTTGGCGCCCTGCTGCTTCTCCAGCTGCTCCAGCCCGTGGCGCTCGGTGACGTGGGCGATCTCGTGCCCCAGCACGCCGGCCAGCTCCGACAGATCGTCGGCGTGCTCGATCAGCCCCCGGTTGACGTAGATGTGCCCGCCGGGGATGGCGAAGGCGTTGACCTCCGGCGAGTCCACCAGGTAGAAGTCGTAGCGCCGCCCCGAGGAGTCCGCCTGCTGCACGAGCTCCGTGCCGATCCGGTTCAGCGCGGCTACCGCGGCGGGATCACGGATCAGCGCCACCTCGCGGGTGATCTCGGCCGCGAAGGAATCGCCGAGCTGCTCCTCTTCCTCCACCCCGATCCGGGACGCGCACGCGCCGAGCACCACCAGCGCGAGCAGCGCGCCGGCGGTCTTCCGGTTGTTCGGCGTCACGGGTGGGCTGCCCGGGTCGTCGCGGTGTCACCCGGAGCCGCCGCGGCCGTAGCATCGGCTCCGGCAGCCCCCACGTCGGGGCCGGACGCGCCGGAGGCGGGGGTGATGGCTTCGGGAGTCGGCGCCTCGGAGGGCTCATGGGTGGCCGGTGCTTCCTTGTTCTCCTGGCAGGCGGCGAGCCCCGCCAGCACGGCGGCGAGGGGGAGAAGGCGGCTCTTCGGCATCGTGGTCTTCCCTGGTTGGGGGTTGCGGCTCCCTGCGGCAACGAGTATGCCTCGGGGAAGCTGCAGGCCCGGAAGAGGGAGCCGCGCCCTGCGCCCACCCCCATCCTCAGATCCCGGTTCGACCGACATGAGCCACACCCTGGACGCCCTCCTGGCCCTGCTGGACCTGGAGCCGCTGGAGCACAACATCTACCGCGGGCAGAACCGCGACATCGGCTCCGGGCGGGTGTACGGCGGCCAGGTGCTGGCGCAGGCGCTGGTGGCCGCCCAGCGAACTCTGGAGGACGAGCGGGTGGCGCACTCCCTCCACGGGTACTTCATCCTCCCGGGCGACGTGGAGGCGCCCATCGTGTACTTCGTGGATCGGCTCCGCGACGGGAAGAGCTTCACCACCCGGCAGGTCACCGCCATCCAGCACGGGCGCGCCATCTTCAACCTCTCCGTGTCGTTCCAGGGGGTGGAGGACGGTCCCGACCACCAGATGGAGATGCCGGAGGTGCCCCCGCCGGAGGAGCTCCCCCGGGAGCTGGACCTGATCCGCGGCATGGCGGACCGGATTCCGGAGCCGCTGCGGGCGGTGTACACCCAGGACCGGCCGATCGACTTCCGCCCCGTGGCCCCGGTGGACCCCTTCCGTCCGGAGCCCCAGCCCGCCGTGAGGCACGTCTGGTTCCGGGCCGACGGGGCGATGCCGCCGGAGACGCTCCCGCACCAGGCGGTGCTCGCCTACGCCTCGGACTACGGGCTCCTGGGCACCGCGCTCCTCCCGCACGGGCTCTCCTTCCAGATGCCGCGCCTGCAGGCCGCCTCGCTCGACCACACCCTCTGGCTGCACCGTCCCTTCCGGGTGGACGAGTGGCTCCTGTACGCCACCGACAGCCCCAGCGCCTCGGGGGCGCGCGGCTTCGCCCGGGGGAGCATCTTCACCCGCGACGGGCGGCTGGTGGCCTCGGTGGCCCAGGAGGGGCTGCTCCGGGTACGCTCCGGCTGAGTCCGCACCCGTCCAGCCTTGCCCCGCCCGCTCGTTCCCTGTCCGGCACTCCCTGAATGGAGGCAGACCTTGCGACCCCATGCTCTCTCCCCTGTCGCACTCGTCGCGTCCCTGCTGGCCCTGGCCCCCGTCCCGGCCATCGCCCAGATCCCGGACCGCTTCGAGAACCTGGAGATCCTGCCGCGGGACATCCCGCGCGACTCGCTGATCCAGATCATGCGTGGCTTCACCTCGGCGCTGGGGGTGCGCTGCAACCACTGTCATGTGGCCCGGGATAGCGCCGGGACGGAGCGGCTCGACTTCCGGTCCGAGGCCAGGCCGGAGAAGGAGCAGGCCCGCTTCATGATGCGCATGGTGGCCGACCTCAACCGGCAGGTCCTCCCCCAGCTCCCCGGGCGCAGCGATCCTCCGGTGCGGGTGGAGTGCGTGACCTGCCACCGCGGGCTCTCCCTCCCGAAGACACTGGAGACGATCCTGGCGGAGACGGTGGCGGAGGAGGGGGTGGCCGCCGCCATCCAGCGGTACCGCAAGCTGCGCGAGGAGGAGATGCCGCTCGGCCGGTACAACTTCGGGGAGCAGACCGTCAACCAACTGGCCCGCAGGCTCGGCGCGCAGGGGAAGACCGCGGAGGCCATCGCGCTCCTGGAGATGAACCAGGAGTTCTACCCCCGCTCGTCGGCCATCGACCTCCAGATCGCCGACCTGCACCGGGCGCGGGGGGAGCGCGACCGGGCGATCGTCCGCTACCGGATGGTGCTGGAGAAGGCGCCCGACAACCAGGCGGCGAGGCGGCGCCTGGAGGAGCTGACGGGGACGGCGCCTCCGCGGCGGTAGGACCGGCCGGAGCGGGGTGCGGGCGCATGCACGGCACCGTCCGGCCTCACGGGTCGAAGCGGGCCAGGTACTCGGTCTGGCCGCGGGCTCGTGCCTCGTTGCTGAACTCCGTGCCGGGGGGGCGGACGCAGTGGTTGATCATGCGCCCCTGGAACTCGACGCGCGCCGGCTTCAGGAGGCCGGCCACCGTGTCGTAGAAGCGGATTCTCACCCCGGCCTCCCGGTCGCCCAGCTGGGGGGCGGATCCCGCCTGGATCACCAGCCCGCCGCCGTAGTCGTGGATGGGGAAGGTCTCCGGGTCCAGCGCCCGCCGCACCGCCTCGGCGCCGCCGAGCGGGGCCAGCAGGTCGTGGTGGACCGCGGTCAGCCAGTTGACCGGTCCCATGCGTTCGGAGAGCGCGCGGGCCATCTCCCAGGCGTAGCCGGTCTCCAGCCCGGGGAAGCGGTGCAGCATCGGGTACAGGGCTTCTCCCGCGCTCTGCTGCCACCCCCGCGAGACCGGGGCGGAGAGCACGAGCCCGCCGGTGCCGTGAAAGGGCTGCAGCGTATCGGCCAGGCGCATGAACAGGTCGCGGACCGTGCCCGGCACGCGGCTCTCGATCCAGGGGAGGGGGACGTAGAGCTGCAGGGAGCCCATGGGCGAGACGTTCCGCTCCGCCGGGCTCCCCCCGCGGCAGTAGAAGTCCAGGTAGTGGCGTGGAGCGGCCGCGTCGTGGGGCTCCGAGTCCCATAACGTGAGGGCAAAGGGGAGGTCGGCCTCCTCCGAGAGCCGGAGGACCTCCGCCGGCGCGGGCGGCTCCGCGGCGCGCACCGGCTTCGGCCTCCCCTCGCCGTGCAGCAGCCACCATCGGAAGTGGTGAGGGGGGACCAGCGCCAGGAGGTGCTCGGCCGCGGCCACGACCCGCCCCCGGGTCTCCGGCGTGTGGGGGTCGCGCAGGAAGAAGGAGATCCCGAACACGATCCGCCCCACGACAGCCGCGTCCCCGCCGCGGCTCCCCATGACCTCCACTCCGTCCAGCTCCTGGAAGAAGCTGCTTTCCGCCATCGAGGTGCTCCCTCCCTGTCAGCGCGAGCCGGGGTTGTAGATCTGCGACCACGCCGCGACGGCGGCCACCGAGGCGACCTTCCTGAGCCCCTGGTTCAACGCCACATAGCCCGCCGCGCGCGCGGCGGTGTTCGCGGCGGCGGTTCCGGCGGCCGCCTCGCCCGCGGGGCCCTCGAACGGGGAGAGCACGGCGGCGATCGTCACGACGACGAGAACCCCCGTCCCCACCCCCCAGACGACCCTCTCCAGCGTCGAGGGCTGGGCATCCCATAGCGTCTTGGAGGTCGTAATCAGGTGCACCTGCCGCCGGGTCCGGTCCTCGTCGGAACATCCGCACGTCTTCTCGTCCAGCGTCATCGTGTCGCCCGCCGGGTCGATCGCGTCGTAGTCCTCGAGCTGGCCCCGGCCGTACACATCCCCCTTGAACTTCATCTCCACCACCTGGGCGATGTTGTCCTGCGTCGGCGGCTTGGTGGGGTCGCGGACGATGACCACGTCGGGCCGGCGGATGTCCTTCTCGCCCAGGGGGGGCGTATTGGGATAGTCCCGCTTGATACGGTTGAGCATGCGGGGGATGCTGCCGTAGCGCAACGGACGGGTGGTGAGGTTCCCCGCCTCGTCCTTGTCCATCAGCGGCTCGGGTGGCTTCGCGCGCATGTTGTAGCTGACCTCGGCCTTGTAGCGGCTCCGGAACTCCAGCAGCTCGTCGGCCTTGTCGAGGGTCTGGCGGACGCAGGACTGCTTCAGGTTCTGGTCGGAGGAGCCGATGTTGGGGTGCAGGTTGCAGCAGCAGAGGACCGCGCAGAGGATCTCGTGGTGG
The DNA here is from genome assembly GCA_036260145.1 of Longimicrobiaceae bacterium. Classification (GTDB taxonomy): domain Bacteria; phylum Gemmatimonadota; class Gemmatimonadetes; order Longimicrobiales; family Longimicrobiaceae; genus JAFAYN01. The sequence goes on from DATAAL010000049.1 coordinate 8,047, forward strand.
ACGGGGAGCAGCGCCTCCGCCACCACCGTGTTGAGTCCCTTCTTGCAGAGCGCGGCCAGCGTGTCGTCGAACTCGGCCAGCTGGCAGAGCAGGCCCGCGTTCGTCAGCAGGTTGAACGCGGCGATCCCCGGCGCGAGCAGCGTTTCACAGACGCTCATCGAAGGGTCTCACCTTGCTGCCGAGGTGGGTCCAGGGGCACGCGGGGCGCAGCCGGCTTCCGGACGGGCGCGGCGCGGAGAGTTTCACCCCCGGGAGCCGCGGCTGCCCCTGCGGACCCCCTCAAGGGTCGAAGCGGGCCAGGTACTCGGTTTGGCCCCGGGCCATCACGTCGTCGTCGAACTCCGAGCCGGGGGGACGCACGGCGTGGTTGACGACGTACCCCTCGAACTCGACGCGGGCGGGCTTCAGGAGGCCGGCAACGGTGTCGTAGAAGGGGATTCCCACGCCGGCCTCCCGGTCCCCCAACTGGGGGGCGGGTCCCGCCTGGATCACCAGCCCGCCGCCATAGTCGTGGACGGGGAAGGTGTCCGGGTCCAGCGCCCCCCGCAACGCCCCGGCGCCGCCGACGAGCGCCAGCAGGTCGTGGTGGACGGCGGTGAGCCAGTTGACCGATCCCATGCGCTCTTCGAGGGCGCCGGCCATCTCCCACGCGTAGCCGGTCTCCAGCCCGGGGAAGCGGTGCAGCACCGCGTACAGGTTCGGGCCGGCGCTCTGCTGCCACTCCCGCGTGACCGGCGAGGAGAGCGCCAGCCCGCCGGTGCCGTGGAAGGGCTGCAGCGTGTCCGCCAGACGCACGAACAGGTCGCGGACCGTGCCCGGCACGCGGCTCTCCACCCAGGGGAGGGGAACGTAGAGCTGCAGGGAGCCCATGGGCGCGATGTAGCGATCCTCCTCGCTCCCTCCCATGCAGAAGAACTCCAGGTAGTGGCGCGGGGCGGTGGCGTCGTGGGGCTCGGAGTCCCACAGCTTGAGACCGAAGGGAAGGTCGGCCTCCTCCGAGCGCCGGAGGATCTCCCCCGGTGCGGGTGGCTCGCCCCGGCGCAGCGACTGTGGCCTGCCCCGGCCGTGCAGGAGCCACCACAGGTAGTGGTGATACGGGACCACGGACAGGAGGTGCTCGGCCGCGGCCACGACCCGCGCCCGGGCCGCGGGCGTGTGGGGGTCGCGCAGGAAGAACGACATCCCGAACACGATGCGTCCGACCACCGCCGTGCGCTCGCCTCGCTCGGCGGTTACGGCCAGGCGGTCCAGGTCCTGGAACAGGCTGATCTCCTCCATTCCAAACCTCTCTCAACGCAGAGCTCCTCCAAGGACCTGCGAATACCTCCGGGCGGCCGCGAGCCGGGCGGCCGTCCTGATCCCCTCGCTCATCAGCACCCGCCCCCCGGCCATCGTCATCGCTTCTGCGGCCCCGGTGCCGGCCGCCACCTCGCCGACCGGCCCCTCGCCAGGAAAGAAGAAGAGCGCGATCGCCGCCGCGCCGAGGCCTACGCCCACCACTCCCCAGCCGACCTGCTCCCACACGGAGGGTTGGGCCTTCACCAGTTCGTCGGCGGCGGAGGTCAGCTTGATCGCCTCCTCGGTCTGCCTCCTGCGCTCCTTGCAGCATTCCTCCACGTCCAGCACCTTCGCGACCCTCGTCGGGTCGATCCTGTCGTATGCCAGGCGCTGGTCCTGCTTGTAGGGATCCCTCGGGAACTTCATCTCCACGACCCGAACCAAGTTGCTCTTCGTCGGCGGCTGCGTCGGATCGCGAACGATGACCACGTCCGGCCGGCGGGTTTCCCTGCCGCCCACGGGCGCGACGCCGGGGTAGTCGCGGTTCATGCGGCCGAGCATGCGGTTGTACACACGGCCGTAAGGGTCCAAGCGCAGCGGCCGGGTGGTGAGGTTGTCGCTGGCGTCCTTGTCCATCAGAGGCTCGGGCGGCCTGGCGCGCATGTTGTAGCTCACCTCCGCCTTGAGGCGGCTCTTGCCGTCCATCAGTGCGTCCACCTCGTCCAGGGTCTCGCGGACGCAGGACTGCCGCAGGTTCCGATCGTCCTTGCCGATGTTGGGGTTCAAGTTGCAGCAGCACAGGACCATGCAGAGGATCTTGATGTGGACGGGTAGGAGGAGGGCGGCCCCGACCGACTGGGCGCCGCTCTGGCAGAGGGCCTTGAGGTCGTCGTCGAACTCGGCCAGCTCGCACAGCCGGCCGGCGTTGGTCAGCTTCTCGAAGGCGGCGATCCCCGGCGCCAGAAGGTCTTTACAGACGCTCATCAAAGGGTCTCACCTTGCCGCCCAGGTGGGTCCAGTAGGCAGGGCCCAGCCAGCGCATCACCTTCTCCATGAAGGCGGCCTCGTGCTCCGGCTTCCGGGCGAGCGCCGCCCGGATCGCCGGCGCGGTCGAGATGTCGCCGCCGGCCAGCAGGGAGGCGCCGGTGAACTGCACCACGTCCTTCTTGGAGAACAGCCCGTGCCCCGTGGCGATGCGGATCAGGCCGGGGACCCGGGCGAGCGCGCGCTCGTCGTCGGCCCGGAGGATCTCCGCGGCCACCAGGATGCCGATGGTGAACTGCGGGTTCTGCCGGTGCCACTCCATGGCCATCCGCCGGACGTGGTCTTCACGGAGCACGAAGGTCATGGCTCTCCCGGGAGGCTACTGGCGGTGCAGCGGGCGCCCGGCGGTCAGGCGGGACGCCTCAGGCGGATGCGGATACGGCGAGGGGCGTCGCTCCCGCTCCCGCGGGACAGGAGCTGCACGTGGGACGGGTCGGCGTCCCTGACTCCGAAGGAGTGGACCGGGCCGAAGAACTCCTCGGCCTCCGGCGCCGAGCAGCCAGCAAGGAAGGTCGGCAGCACCCGCGGGTCGTAGAAGCGGAAGTACCACTGCTCGCCGTTCGGGGCCCGCACCAGCAGAAAGCGGCGGAAGTGGCGCCGCAGCGCCTCCAGGCCGGCGTCCGACACGGCGAAGATCCCCCAGGGCTCCTCCCACAGCTCCCCGGCGATCCAGTCGAGCAGCGTCGGGTCCACGGCGACCAGATACGGGGCGATGGTCCAGTACATCTCCTCGGCGCCGCCGCGATACAGCGAGACAGCCCGCTCGCTCCCCAGTTCGGCGCACTTCTCCGGTACCGCGGGGGCGTCGCAGGCGTCGAGGACGGCGTACAAACGGCCGGATGCCGCCAACCCGGCGAGCGCGGACAGCTCCACTCGGCTGGTCGCCAGGAGTCCCTCCGGCGGCCCGCCGGTCACGGCCTCAGAACTCATCCGGGTAGAAGAAGGTACCGTCCTCCTTCAGCGCCTGCACGTCGAAGCTCAGGACGGCGAACGGCTCGAACGTGCCCCGCACGACGCACTTCTCGACCCCGCCCTGGGGGTTGACGACATGGCAGGTGAGGACCCAGCTCCCGTCCTTCCTCACCAGGCGGGGCTCGGCGCCCAGCGACCGCAGCACCTCCACCCCCGGCCCCCCGTCGACGATCCAGCTGTCGAGCACCGGCTCCTGGACCCGAAAGAACTCGGAGTCGAGCAGTTGGACGCGCGGGTCGAGGTGCCACTGCGCCAGCAGCTCGGCCAGCCCTCGGGGGGTGAACGACTCCGGCGCAGCCTCCCTCCCCCGGGCGACAAACTCGCTGAGCGCGGGCAGGCCCGGGGAACCGTCCAGGCGCCGGAAGCGGCCCTCCCTGTCCTCCACGACCAGCGCGGAGCGGCCGTCCACGTCGACGATCCAGTAGATGCCACCGGCATCCGCCCAGGGATAGCTGCTCGCGAGGTCGCGGATCCACCACTCCTCCGTGTCGGGGTCGAGGTGGTCCTCCACTGTACGCCTGAGCTCCGGCGGAAGCGTATCGGGCATAGGGTCTCCGGATGGGCCGGGGTCGGGAGAATCCTTCACCGTGCCAAAGTCGCCACCTTCCAGGCGGGAAGCAATTGCCCGCCGGTTCGCTCATTTCGGCACGATGACGACGGCGCTCGGGTTGTACTTTTTGTCGAACTCACTCTGGTTCATCCTGCGGGGCTCGCCCCCGAATCGCTTGGCGGGGTCCTGCACGATGTAGGTCCGCGCTCCGTCGGCAGCGGTTTCAACCTTTTCGAGGATCACCCGGTGTCCCGGGTTCTTGAAGCCGATCATCACCGGCTTGTCGTCCCGGACGAGCGCTCCCAGGCCCGCGCTGGAAACGTTGCGCTCGACGGACGTTTCCACGCCATGGCTCTTCAGCAGCTTGACCGCGTGGAGGGGGTTGATGGGATCCTTGTTGAAGTCGTGCGCCGGCAGGTTCATGATGCCCCGCATCTCCTCCCTGAGCTGATCCTCTGGAACGTCGATCCCGGTGAGCTGGTGGATCAGGTTGCGCGAGGACGCCACCACGCAGGAGTTGTTTAGCTCCTGCGAGAAGTGCGTCCTCGGCTTCTTCGGCTCGGGCGGAGTCGACGATTCGACATCCGGCTCCTCGTCCTCCCGCTTCCGCTTCGTCCCGCCCTGTGCCTGGGGTGGGGGGTCATCCGGATTCCCCTCCGCGGCCGGCGAGAGCTTCCCATCGCAGTCCGTCTTGGTGAACGGCATCGCGGCCTGCTTCGCCGCGCGCATGGTCCGCCCCTGCGCGCTCCCCGCCCCCCCCGCGCCGACCTCCCCGATCAGTACCGTGGGGCACCCCGCCACGATCACCCCGCCGTGCACCGTGGGGTCGCCCAGGCGCGCGGCCGGCTTCCCTGCGATGAAGACCCCGGTGGAGCCCATGGCGATGGTGTCCGGCGGCCCGACGCAGGTGGCCAGGTCACCCACCCGCGCCGCGGGCATCCCGGCGATGAGCACCGTCGGCGCGCACGGCGGGAGGATGGGCCCGCCCACGTGCGGCACCGTCCCCGTGACCATGGGGCAGGTGTGCATGTCGCCCAGGCGCGCGGCGGGTCTCACCGGCGCCCCTGCCCCGTGGCCCGGACGTACGCCAGCGGCACGTCCCCCAGCCCGGTGCGCTGGGGCGTCTGCCGCCCCTGGGTAGCCCGGGGGACCCGCTCCTCCACGTAGTCGGCCGCTTCCGCGAAGCTCACCACCCCATCTCCGTCCGCGTCCGCACCGCCGGCGAGGCCCTCCAGCAGGAGGTGGGTGAACACTCCGTGCCCGCCGCCCCACTGGGGCCCCTCGTGCGAGAACTCCCCCACCGCGGACGCCGACATGGTGACGCGCCGGGCGGAGTTGATCAGCTCGGCGAAGGCCCCCCCGATGGGGTTGGCGCCCTCGTCCACCAGCGTCCCCGCAGAGTGGCATGCGTCGGCGATCACCACCACCCGGTCCGAGGCGATCTGCCGGTGCATCGCCGTCTTGAAGTCCCACATGGGGAAGGCGGTCGCGGCGACTGCGTCGGCACGGGTGTCGTAGGGGAGCAGGTACAGGTTCGCGGGACGCCCGGGATCGGGGAGGCCGTGGGAGGCGACGTAGATGAAGACCAGGTCGTCGGGCCCGGCGCGCTGCAGGAACACGAAGAGCGCGTCGCGCACCGCCGCGGCGGTCGCCTCCTCGTCCAGCAGGAGGCGGACGTGGTCGTCCGGAACCGAGCCTCCCGCGGGGGAGCGGAGGAAGTCGTACACGGCCCGCGCGTCGTCGTCCGCGTAGCGCAGCGGCGGGATGCGCGGGTCCGCGTAGCGCGACACCCCCACCACCACCGCCCAGCGCTCCCGGATCTTGGGCCGCACCAGGCTCTGCGCCACCACTCCTCCCGCCCGCACCTGTACGCGCACCGTGTCCTGCCCGCGTCCCAGGGGAACCTCGCCCTCGAAGAGGAGGCCGGAGGCGGGGAGCCCGTAGCGGCGCCGCTCCTCGCTGCTGGGCGTCCGGACGGTCGCCTCCCGCCCGCCGACGCGCACCGTCGCGTCCGCGGCCTGGACCATGCCGCGCACCCGCGCCCGGAGCGGCGCCGCGTCCGCCCCGCTCCCGACGTGGAGCCCGCGGGTGCCCGTGGGGGTGGGGTAGGCGTCGCTCTCCAGGAGAATGACGGGAGCGCCCCCGGCCGTGGCCGGGCCGGGGAGGGATGCCACGGGTCCCGAGGGGCGGGCCGGCTCCGGGGTCCAGTACGCGCCGTCGTCCCACGGGCTCCGCTCCCAGTCGTTGGCCAGGGTGCCCAGGAACCCGGTCTGGTAGACGAGCGCCTCCGCCGCGTTGCGGACCGCCATGGCCCGGGCATCGGAGGGCGTAGCCCCCACCCCGCGGCCATGGGTGGAGCCGGTGGCCACCACCCGCGACCGGTCCAGGCGGAGCGCGCGCACGTTGAGCTGGGTGGTCCCCACCTGGAGCGACCGGTCCACCGGGTTGGGACCCGCCTCCGAGGGGGCGGAGCCCAGGATGATCACCTGCGCGCCGAGGTCGCGTCCCAGGTCCGTGGCCGCCGCGTTGTCCCCGGCGAGCGCGAGGCGGGCCCGCTCGCGCTGCGCAGCCGTCCGGGCGAACGCCGGGTCGATCACCTGGAAGCCGGCCTCCCGCAGGAAGCCGGTGACCACCGTCGCCGCGGTCGAGCCGTCCTCCTGGAGGAAGACCATAGCCCGCGGCAGGTCGCCCTCCATCGCCACCCGCTGGCCGGGGCAGGGCGTAGCGACCCCGGCAAGGGCCCCCACGAGAGCGGCGAGAGATCGTCTCATGGCGCGCCTCCCAGCCGGGCCAGCCGGCGGCGCGCGTCCTCGTACCCGGGGAAGAGCTGCAGGGCCTGGCGGTACATGTCCTTCGCCCTCTCGGTGTCCCCGGCGTCCTCGAAGCCGATCCCCCGGGAGAAGAGGAGCGCGGCCCGGGCGGGGATCGCGGGGGAGGCGCCCGGGGGGGAGGCCGGCGCCAGGTCCAGGTCCCGGAAGAGCTGTGTCGCCAGGGTGCCCACGCTCCGGAACAGGTTCTCCCGCCTGTCGGTCACCTCCTGGCCCCGGCGGAGCCTGCCGGTCTCGACTTCCACCACGCGGGCGTCGATCCGCAGCGTGGAGAAGAGGTCCGTGTACGAGCCGAAGACCACGTAGCGGGCACCCAGGAGCCGGCCCACCCGCACGGCGGTCGCCGGATCCACCATCCCCGAGACGGCGAGCTTCTGCTCCTCGACGAGCTCCCGCAGCCGGTCACGCTCCACCATCTGCACGCGCGGGTTCTTCGTCATCTCGGTGGTGAGCATCACCGCGAGCCCCGCGCCCAGCCTGGACAGGTCCTGCGCGTCGGGGCCGATGGAGCCGCCGTCGTCGAAGTCGAACACGGCGAGGGTGGGGAGTCCGGACGGGGGCGCGCCCGCCGCTGGAGCGGGCGGGGGCTCCGCGCCAGTGGTTGAGGGTGGCCCCGGCGCCGTGGCCGGCGGGGGCGGGGGAGGCGGGGAGGAGGCCTCCTCGCCCCCGCCTACCCGCTTCACGAAGGGCTCTCCCCGGGCGGGATACGCCACGAGCTCCACCCCCCGCGCCGCCGTCTCCGCGGACACCTGTCCGCTGAACCGGAACGCCCCGCTCCCGTCGGGCGTGACGCTGGCCTCGGTGCCGTTGACGAGCACCCGCCGGATGCCGGAGGGGTGATAGGCCAGGCCGGTGACGCGGACGGTCTCCCCCCCGGCCCGGAGCTGGAGCCCCCGCGTACCCTCCCCGGTCCACTCCCTCGGCTCCAGGACCACGAGGTAGCCGTTCCCGGCGCGCTCGCCGGGAGACTGCGCCGGGGCCGGGAACCGGCCGGACAGCGCGATGCTCACCAGAAGGAGCAGGGCGCACACGGCCCGCGATGCCGGGTAGGGTGTCGAAGGCATGCTGGGAATGGCTCGGCGTGGATGCACAGGTGCGCGCGGGATCAGTTCGCCGGCCCGCGCGGAGGCCGGTCCGCGCTCGCGCACTCGCTCCCGGCCCCCGGCCCCGCGCCGCACACCTGGTACGCGGGTGCCGGCGGTGCGTGCGCGGCAGCCGACGGGGCCGGAGCCTGTGCCGGCTCGTAGATGACCCTCACCTCGGCCGTCGCCCCGGTGGAGAGGCTGTAGTCCTTGGTGGCCACCCCCCGGACCACGTTGGCGAAGCCCACGGAGGCCGTGTTCCCGCCGGAGGTCCCCTGGTTCAGGGCGAGGATGGCGACCACGTTGTCCCCCTCCTGGTAGCGGACCGGGATCACCGTTCCGGCGTTGGTCAGGGTCAGGTCGCTGTGCAGTACGGTCCCGTTCAGGGTGATCCGCACCCGGTCCCCGTCCTCGGCGCCGTTGTCCCAGATCCGGATGGAGGAGCTCGCCTGGTCGACCACCACGTCCCCGAGCTGGATGGCCGTGGTGACGGTGACGGCGGCCGAACCGCTCCGGCCGTCGGAGCTGCCGGTGATCGTCACCTGCCCCGCCGCCGCGCCCCGGACCATCCCCGCGGCGTCCACGGTGGCGATCCGGGTGTCGGAGCTGGCCCAGGTCACGGTGCGTCCCGTCAGCGCGTTCCCCCGGGCGTCCCGCAGCACCGCCGACATCTGGGTGGTCCCCCCCACCTGGATCCTCGGCTGGGCGGGCGTGACGGTGATCGAGGCCACGCGGGCGGCGACCCGTACCGTCGCCGTGTCGGCGAAGCCCTGGTAGGCCCCCACCACCCGGGCCTGTCCCTCCGCCCGGGAGACCAGGACTCCCTGGGCGTTCACCTGGGCCACCGAGACATCCGGGGTGGACCAGGTCAGCGGAACGCCGGTGATGGTGTCTCCGGACGCGAACACCACCGCGCCGGAGAGCTGCAGCGTGTCCCCGATGGACTGGAGCGTCGGGAGCGTCTTGAGCACGCGCACCCCGGCGGCGATCGGGGTGACCCGCACCTCCGCGCGGGTGGTTTCCCCGCGCCGGAGGTCGACGGTCGTGCTCCCGCCGAAGAGGGGCCTGTCGTCCTGCTGGAGCTGGAGGGCGAGCGAGAGCGTCTCCGCCTCCCCGTTCAGCGCCACAGGGAGGGAGATCCGGATGTCCGCGCCGCTGCGGGAGGTCTCCACGACCTGGTCCACAATGCGGGTGCCGTCGCGATCCAGCCGGATCCGCACGCGGTTGGCCCTGTCGAAGGCAGCCTGCGGCCCCGAGCTCCCGGCGCCTCCGGAGAGGCTGTACGAGACCACCACCGAGGCGGGCGCCTGCGCGGGCGGGGCGAACAGCGCGTCGGCGCAGCCGCCGAGCCAGAGAGTCGCCGCCGCCACCGCCGTGCGGCCGGCGGCCGCGACCCGGGAAGGAGAGAGTGCGATCATCGGCGAGACTCCCCGAATCTGATCGTGAATCCCAGGTCCACCCCGGCCAGCCCCGTCTCCACGTCGTCCGCGACGAGGACCCTGCCGAGGCGCAGCCGGGCGGACGGCACCAGGGTGGCGCTGCCCAGGGGCCACTCGGCCGAGCCCCCCGCGCCGGCCACGTACCCCTGACCCACCCCGTCCGAGCTCCTGAATACCCGTGCGTCCACGCTGGGGAGGAGCGCGCCGCGGCCCAACGGCATCCGCATCCCGCCGCCCAGCAGGAGCAGGTTCTGGGACGGGTACCGCTGCAGCCCGTCGAGCGAGGTGCCGTTCTCGCGGCGCAGGACGCCGCCGTACACCACGGCTCCGGAGCGGCTGCCGCCCGGGAAGGCGTACGAGCCGATCACCTGGTAGCGGTTCCCCGCACGGTACAGGTTCCGCCCGTCCAGCTCGTCGTCCGCGAAGCGCTGGGCGCTCACCTGCAGCGTCGCCTTCCGGGCGCGCCCGAAGGAGCGGTCCACGGCCAGCCGCAGGTACGCCTCGTTCCCCGGCCGGTAGGTCAGCTCGTCGTCCCGGAGAGGCTCGAACTCCCGGGTGGCCCGGTAGCCGGCGTTGAGCCCCACCCCGAAGTAGCCGACCGGGCGCGCGACGGCCAGGTTCACCCCCGCTCCGCCGCCGCTCCCCCAGTTCGAGATCCGGAAGGGGAGCAGGTCGGACGCGACCACCGAGGCGACCTCCGCCTCCTCGCCGGACTGCGTGGCGCTCCCGGTGGGGAGGACCAGTACCGCGCCGAGCGTCACCTGGTCGCGCGCGATGGGGAGCAGCACCCGCAGCTCCGTGTCGGTGAGGCCGGAGAGGGTGCTCCGGGAGCCGTCGGCCCGCGTCAGGGCCGCCCGCGCGAAGGCCCCGCTCAGCTCCAGCCGGACCCCGTGGGAGAGCGGGGTGCGCACGGCGAACGGGAGCGTGGTGAGCGAGACCTGCTCGATCCCCGCCGCCTCCGGGTCCCCGAAGCGGTAGATCTCGTGGACGGCGCCGGCTCCCGCCGTCCAGGCGGGGACGGCGGACTGCGCGGAGGCGGCGGAGACGGGGAGGATCCCCGTTACCCCGCAGCAGGCGAGCACGATGCTCGACGGAAGGGATCTCATGTGGCCTCGCTCTGGTTACGGGCGCCGGACGATGATCTCGACAACGGCCTCTCTCCTGCCGATCCCCTCGGTCCCCAGCGCCTCCGACGCGGGATCGCGGCCCAGGAGGCTCGGCACCAGCGACTCCGCGCTCAGCGCCTCCGGAGCGGGGGATCCGAGCTCCCCGCTCCCCCGCTGCGCCAGCTGCCGGGTGGTCGTCCGCTGGGCCGAGGCGCTCGCCGTGGCACGCTCGGCCTGCTGGCGCGCCGCCGCGAAGCCGGGGTCGAAGCGGGTGGCCTCCGTAAAGTGCCGGACCGCCTGCGGGAAGTCTCCGGCGTCCGCCGCCTCCAGCCCGCGCCCATAGGCCAGGACGGCCTGCAGGTTCTCCGTGGGCCGCCGGTTGACCAGCTCGCGCTCGGCGGGGGTGAGGTCGACGCCCAGCGCCCGGAAGAGGTCGAACGCCATCGCCTTCTCCAGGTCGAAGAGGCGTCTCGCCTCCCCCCGCCGCGCCAGGAGCGGCGCCGCGGAGGGCGAGCCGGAGGTCGTGGAACGCACCACCGCGGCCTGGAGCTCCAGCGCCCGCTCCGTCCCCGCGAACCTTCCCTGGACGACGTGCTCGGCCCCGAGGAGGTGCCCGCTGCGGACCGCGGTCGAGGGGTGCACCAGGCCGCTCTCCGACAGCTTCATCTCGTCCAGGAGCATCTGCACCCGGGCGCGCTCCAGGACCGTGACACGGCTGGTCTGGGAGAGATCCGTCGCGAGCATGTCGGCGAGAGCGCGGCTCAGCGGACGGAGAGCGGAGTCGGACCCGGCGTACAGGAAGGGGAAGACGGCCACCGAGCGGGACTGCGGAGGCGTCCGGGCAAGTTCGGCCTCGCGCGCCAGCGCGGCGCGGGTCGCATCCTCCAGCTCGCGCCGCTGGAGCAGGGCGAGGCGGCTCCGCAGCGCCTCCCTGACCTCGGGGGAGCGGCCGACCCGCTCGTAGCGTTCGTAGAGCTCCCTCGCCTGCGAATGAAGCCCCAGGTCCTCGTAGGTAAGCCCGAGCAGCAGCACCGCCCCCGCGTTTTCCGGCTCCCTCGCCACGGCGCGCTCCAGCACGCCGCGCGCCTCGCCCGCGCGGTCCGCGGCCCGGTAGGCGGCGCCCAGCCGGACCCGGGTTGGCACGTCGGTGGTGTCGCCGGCGAGCTCCGCTTCCAGCCGGGGGATCTCACTCGCGGAGGGGGCGCTCGGTACGGGCGCCGCCACCGCGCACCCGGCGGACAGGAGCGCCAGGCCCAGCAGGGACACCCCGGACGGAGGCACGGCGCACGGGGTCCTGGAGGAGAGAGAGGAGAACATGGTGGTTTGCCCGTTGAAGGGAAGTGCTCCGGACTGCTCTTGCCCTGCACAATGGTCGACTGGTGGGGCATCGATGCCCCAGCTTCTCCGCAGCACGCCGCTTCGGCAGCGATCTGCCGGCAGATGGATTCTTCCTGTGGGCAGCGAAGATAACGAGCGAGCGACAGATAAAGAGATGACGGCAGGGAGGACTTTTGCCGCATCTGGCGTCCGTAGATGAATGCAAGCCGGGTACCACCCCCGGTACGTGGCAGAATGTGCTTGCGGAAAGGGATTTTTCCGCGAGCGTACCCGTTGCAGGGTGCGGGGGGTGTACCTTCGATGTCCCACTAGGACATGCCTGTACCCAACACCGGTTTCCGTCCGCGGGCTCTAGGGTCAGTGCAACGCGTTTCGAGGACTGGGTTTGCGGAAACCCGTGGCGGGTTCCGGCACCTGGCTCGACAATTGCTTTGGCCAGTGTCCCGTCGATACGGGCGTCCACTCGGCTCCAATCCCCGTACTCCCTTGCGGTAAGCTCGACTCGCGGCAGTCGGTTGCCGGCCTCCGTCCCTCGCTCGCCGGACGCCTCACTGTCCGGCTGTTCTGGCCATGCCCACGTACACCGTCGAGTTCACGACCCGGGAAGGTCCCCAGCGCGGCCTGTTCACGATCGACCACGATCGGGAGCTCGGGCCGCAGGTGCGCCAGGTCCTGGAGGAGCTCCGGCAGCGCGGGCTGGTGATCGAGGGAGGCCCGACGGACGAGCTGGCCGTGTTCTGGAACGGACGGGAGCTGGACCTGAACCGGTCCGCGTCGGAGCAGGACGTCTCCCCCCGGCGGGAGCTCCAGTTCCGGATGCAGCCCCGCCGGCGCGAGGCGGCCTCCCGGGCCCCGGCTCCCCCTCCCCCGACGATCCACAGGATCCTCCTCCCCCGGGGGGCGTACGCCGCTCTCCTGGTCGGATTCGCCGCCGGCCTCCTCGCCTGGACCGCCACGCTCCCCTTTCGCGACCTCAACCGCCTGATCCCCACGTACGCCCGACTGGATCTCCTTGCGGGGACGATCCTCGGCGCGGTGGTGGGCGCCTTCGTGCTGGGCGGAGACGCAGCCCGCCGGGACGAGCGCATCGCCAGGGGAGCCGCCCTGGGGGTGCTGCTGGGCCTCCCGGGCGGTGCCGTCGGGGGCG
>DATAAL010000050.1:0-5679 GCA_036260145.1 Longimicrobiaceae bacterium
GACGCGACAGAACAGCGCCACCGTCCACAGTTCGGTCGTCATAAGGCTTGCCTCCAGAGCTTCGCGCTTGGTGCATGGGCGTGACAACCTCCGCACCGGCAAGCCTTATGCGACCTTCCTTTATGCTAGCACCACTGGTTACATACAGGCTAAGATCGAGAGGCTCGACGCCATGGAATCGGAGTTGGAGCAGGCGGGCGACCGGGAGCGTCACCCAGAGCCCCAGCAAGGCACCGAACGCTGCGAGGCGAATCCCGCTCCGCAACACCATCCAGACGATGTCTCGTACCCTTGCACCGAGAGCCATACGGGTGCCGATCTCCCGGGTGCGCCGCTGGACGTTATGCGACATGCTGGCGTAGAGACCGGAAGCAGCGAGGAGCACCGCCAGCCCGCCGAGAGCTCCGAAGAGCAGGCTGAACCAGCGCAAAGGTGCCCGGAACCGCGCACGCCGGTCCTCCATCGTCGTCGCCTCGGAGGCGAAGGCGCCGGGTTCCACCTTCCGCATCTCGAGCGTGGCCGCCTGGCTCACCTCCCCCCGGTCCGTGCGGACGATGACTCCGGCCGCGGAGGGCGGGTGCTGAAGCATAGAGAGATAGAGCGCCGGGACCGGCTCTGTCGCCGATCCGATGCCGGGCGCGCGTAGGTCCTCAACGACCCCCACCACCCGGTACCAGGAGCTCGTCAGACTCAGGTTGCCGAGCTGGAAGTGCTTGCCGATCGGGTCTCCCTGGAGGAGGAGCCGGTACACGAACGTCTCGTTGACCACGGCAACGGGCCTGGCACCCGCCGTATCGGACACCGCGAACTCACGCCCGGCGCGGAGCGGGGACCCGGAAGAAGCCGGGGCTCACGGCATGGTGGCGCGCCGGTTTGACGATCGATGGGAGGGCAGGGCTCCCCGTGAGCGTATGGACCAGGTCCGTGGTCCCGAGACCGGCCCACGCGCCGATGCTGCCGATACCTACGCTTTCGACTCCGGGTAGCGCCGAAACCCGCCCGTGAATGGCGGTGAGACTCGCTACGCGTCGTTCTGCGTCGCCGTGCTCGGGACCCGACAGTACGATATCGAAGGTGACCAGGCTCGGGTCTGCCGCGGACCCGGGCTCTTCCACCCGGGAGGAGAAGAAGGCGCGCAGGAGCAATCCGGCGCTCACCACCAGCGCGAGCGATGCGGCGAACTGCACGACCACGAGCAGGTCGCGGAGTATCCCGGTGCGGGGATCCGCCGTCGCACGGCCCTGCGCTCCCAGCGCAGCACGCAGGTTCTGGCGGAGCATCGTGAGGTTGGAGCCGAGCCAGAAGACGAGCGCTGCGAGCGTGAACCCGCCTGTTGTCCCTGCAACCACGAGAGCATCCGGGCTCAGCTCTCGCCAGGGTGGTGTTGTAGTGGGCCAGGAGTCGCGCAGCAGTACGACAGCGGAGACCCCGAGGAGGAGTCCGAGCGCGGACCCCGACACACCCACAATACCTCCCTCCGTGAGGAACTGCCGAACGAGCCGGAGCCGCTCGGCCCCCAAAGCCCTCCGCATCCCGATCTCGTGCTGCCGGGAGAGGGCCAGTGCTACGAGGAGCAAGGCCAGGTTCACCCCCGCGACCAGCAACAGCACGAAGGTGAGCGCCAGGAGGATCGCAAGGAGCACGTCCAGCGCGGAGTCCTGGATCTGTGGAACTGTCCGGACGTGGGGAGTCCACCCGGTGTGGAGGGTTTCGCCGCCGAGGGCCTCGAGAGGAGCCAGGTCCGTGTAGAGAAACGGTCGGAGGAGGCTCGCCCTCCCCGCGCTCAGGAGGGCGACGCCCAGACCCACGCCGAGCGCCAGCATGAATACGCCGGACAGCACCGGTCCCGGCGACTTCCGGGCCAGTCGGAGGGTGTATTCCAGATCGCGCCGAAGGTGTCCCACCGCTCCGCCCCTCAGGCTCGCTGAACCCGGGCACGGGCCGCCCGCAGCGCATCCCGGCGGACGCTCCTGTCCGGGAGGTGCTCGATCGTGATCCGGCTCTGAGGCATGGCGGGCTCGGCCGGGCCCTCCCCGGTCTGGAAGAGCGATCGGTTCACGTCCTCCTTACGGCTTCCCGCCCAGCAGCGGCACCGGGTCCTCCGGCCTCTCCCGGATCCATACCTCGAAGTGCAGGTGCGGGCTCCGCGCGTTCCCGCTGGCCCCGGAGAGCCCCACCACCTGCTGCCCCCGCACCCGCTCCCCGGTCCGCACGTCCACCCGCGACAGGTGCGCGTATACCGAGGTCACCCGCCCGGAGTGGTCCAGGATCACCACCTTCCCCCACCCGCCCCGCTCCCCGGCGAAGCGCACCCTTCCCTCCTTCATGGCCTTCACGGGCGTGCCCATGGGGACGTCCAGGTCCACCCCCTCGTGCAGGCGGGGGAAGAGCCCCGGCTCGCGGCGCGCGCCGTAGGGCGAGATCACCGGGGCGTTCACCGGCCAGCGGGGGATGCTGCACCCGGCCAGGAGCACGGCGAGAAGCCAGAGCAGGGGGCGGAAGCGGAGCGACGACATCGGGGCGACGCGCGAGGGGAACGGCGAGCGGAGCTGAAGTGTGGCACCGGCGGCGGATCCGGGCAAGCCCGCCCGCGGAGGGTCAGGAAGCCGCCTCGGCCGGGGGCTGCGGTCGCGTCATCCGCCGGGGCCGCTCCTTCCCGATCCCCCGCAGGAGGAGCCACCCCATCACGCCGGCCAGGAGGGAGGCCGTCAGGATCCCCACCTTGGCCTCGTTCACCAGCTCCCCGCTCCCGAAGGCCAGCGTGGTGACGAAGAGCGACATGGTGAAGCCGATCCCCCCCAGCCAGCTCACCCCGTGCAGTGCCCGCCACGAGATCCCGCCCGGGAGCGCGGCGAGCCGGGCACGCACCGCCAGCCAGGAGAAGAGGGTGATCCCGATCGGCTTTCCCAGCACCAGCCCCAGGATCACCCCCAGGGTGACCGGGTGCTCCAGCGCCGCCACAAAGTCGCCGGAGAGGTGCACCCCCGCGTTGGCCAGCGCGAACAGGGGGACGATCCCGAAGGCCACCCAGGGCCCCAGGTCGTGCTCGATCCGCTGCAGCGGCGACTGCGCCGCCTCGCACGCCTGCTCCATGGCCTGGACCACCGCCTGCTGCCGGTGGTTGGTGAGCACGTCCCTCCCCTCGGTCCCCGCGTCGTCGAACTCGTCCATCAGCTCCCGCCCCCGGCGGAGGAACTCCTCGGTGTCGATGCGGGTGCGGGCGGGGATGGTCATGGCCGTCAGCACCCCGGCCACGGTGGCGTGCACCCCCGAGCGGAGGAAGGCCACCCACAGGGCGATGCCCAGGAGGAGATAGACCCCGGGGTGGCGCACCTGCAGCCGGTTGGTCCCCACCAGCCCTGCCAGGAGGAGCGCGGCGGCGCCCAGCGCGGGCCAGGAGAGCTCCGAGGTGTAGAACACGGCGATCACCAGCACCGCGCCCAGGTCGTCCGCGATGGCGAGCGCGGCCAGGAAGACCTTCAGGGAGAGCGGGGCCCGCGGCCCCAGCAGCGCCAGCACCCCCAGGGCGAAGGCGATGTCGGTGGCCATCGGGATCCCCCACCCCCGGGCCCCGGGCCCACCGGCGTTGAGCGCGGCGTAGATGAGCGCGGGGACCACCATCCCCCCCAGCGCCGCGGCGATGGGGAGGGCGGCGCGGCGGGCGGAGGCTAGCTCCCCCACCAGCACCTCGCGCTTGATCTCCAGCCCCACCAGGAAGAAGAACACGGCCATCAGGCCGTTGTTGATGAAGTGGTGCAGCGACAGGGCCATGCGCTGCCCGCCGAAGTCCAGGGCGAGCTCCGTCTCCCACAGGTGGTGGTAGCTCGCCGCCCAGGGCGAGTTGGCCCAGAAGAGCGCCACCGCCGTGCACACGATCAGCACGATCCCCCCGGACGACTCCGTCTGGGCGAAGCGCTGGAAGGGGGAGAGGATCCGCTGGATGGGGGTCCGATACGCGTCGATCACCGGCGCCGTCTGGGTCGTCATCTCGTTCGTCTCTGCGTCTACGGGCGGTCGGGGTCGGAGCCCCGAAGGTAACTCCGGACCCCGGGTGCAGAAAACCTTTCCGGAGCGCCGGGTCCGGCGCGGGACTTGCGAGCACGTGCAACCCACGCTATGGCAGCCACTTACCTGAACAGGGAGGAGTCATGGCCCAGGGACACGATCCGTACCGGAAGCCCCAGGACGTGGGGAGCGACTCCCCGGCGAGCCGGGAAGCGAAGGAGCAGGGGATGAGCGGGACGCGGGGAGGCGCCCGCGCGGCGCAGGACCCGGACCCCACCCCCGGCCAGCCGGCGCAGGCCTCCGGCCGCCGCGGGGCGCAGCACGAGCAGCCGCCCGAGGAGCGGAAGAACTTCGCCCCCGGACAGGCTCCGTCGGAGCAGGGGGAGAAGGACCACCCCAGCCCGCACGTGATCGCGCAGCACCAGCAGGGGATCGAGGGGCGGAGCGGCTCCTCGGGCGGCGCCCATGGGAACCGCGCCGAGGAGGAGTCGCAGCACGGCGAGCCCCGCGGCGGCCACGCGCGCCACGGGAGGGAGCACCTCCCCGGCGACCGCCCGAGGGAGTAGGAGGGGCGGTGCAGCGGGATCGCCGTGCAGCGCAGGCGGGGCCCGCCCCGCTCCGAGTTCCACACCGGCCGTCACGCACATGAGCACGCTACGCCGCGCGTCCCTCGCCACCCTCCTGGTCCTGCTCGCCCTCCCGGGGTGCTCCGGCCCCCGGGTGCGGCTGGGGGCTACCCCGCCGATCGCCCCCGACGAGGCGGTCGCACCGCCGCTCCCGGAGACGCTGGTGGAGCCCCGCCCCGGTCCGCGTGAAGGGGTGGGCGGGGTGTACCTCCTGGTGGAGGTGGGGGACACCGCCATCCCCGCCCTGGTCGAGCGGCGGGGGGAGTGCGTGGTGCGGGTGGTGGCCGGGAGCCTGTCGCTGGAGGACAGGGACTTCGCCTTCTCCGCCACCACTCAGGAGAGCTGCTCCGGGCGCAGCCGCGACCCGGTCACCCTCCGCGCCCGCGGGGAGTACGGCCGGGAGGGGGGCACCCTCCTCCTGCGCTCGACCGAGGGAGACGCCTTCACCTCGGCGCGGGTGCAGATCGTGGAGGACGCGACGCTGCAGCTGGTGGAGATGATCACCGGGGGCGCGGTCCGGGGGATGAAGTGGGAGTTCCACCGGGGGGACCCGCAGCCCCGGGGGTGAGTTTCCGCAGCAGGGCGATGGAGAAGAACCCGCCGACCCCGGCGGGCTCCCGGTGCTCCACGCGGAGCGAGGTGGCCGCCACCAGCGGCCCCAGGCGCCGCGTCACGTAGGTCGCCAGCGGGCTCGCCACCAGGTTGAGGAGGCGCCGCGCGAGGGAGGGCTCCCGGTCGTCGGGGGCCCACTTGTCGAAGACCACCGCCCTCCCCCCGGGACGGAGCACCCGCTCCACCTCCCGGATGGCCGCCCCGGGGTCGGGGACCACCGCCAGGATCAGGTGGAGCACCACGGCGTCGAAGGCGGCGTCGGGGAGCTCCAGCCGGTGCGCGTCCAGGGTCCGGACTTCTGCCCGGAGCCCCAGCCGCTCCGCCCGCCGCCGGGTGCGCTCCACCATCGCGGGGGTGAGGTCCCCCGCCGTGGTCTCCACCCCGGCGGGGATCCACTCCAGGTCCAGCCCCGTCCCACACCCTACCACCAGCACCC
>DATAAL010000051.1:0-4455 GCA_036260145.1 Longimicrobiaceae bacterium
CGCTGGAGCGCTTCGGGGCCGTGACCCTGTGGACAGGGATCCTTCTTCTCGGCGTGGCGGCGGCGGCGGTGATGGCGACCATCGCCCGGCCAGGGACGGAGTCCGCTCCCGCGGCGCTCCCGGCCTGATCGGTGAGCTTCCGACGATCCTACCCTTCACGCTCTTTCCAGGACCAGCATGCCTCGAATCACCCGTCTTCTCCCGCTCCTCCTGACGGCGCTCCTCGCCCTCCCGGGGCGCCCGGCCGCACAGGAAGCCACGGTGGTGATCCTCGTCCGCCACGCGGAGAAGGCGGACACCACCGCCGATCCCCGGTTGAGCGAGCGCGGGCGGGAGCGCGCGGAGGCGCTCGCCCGGGCGCTCGCCCACACCCGGGTGGGCGCAATCGTGGTCACCCAGTATCGGCGTACGCAGCTCACCGCCCAGCCGCTGGCGCAGAAGCTGGGGATCACGCCGGACACCGCTCGCGCAGGAGGGAATGCGAACCCGCGGACGGTAGCAGACCGTATCCTTTCCCGGCACGCGGGGAAGACGGTGCTGGTGGTGGGCCACAGCAACAGCGTCCCCGGGATCATCGCCGCGCTCGGCGGTCCGCGGCTCCCCCAGATCTGCGATTCCGAGTACGCCAACCTGTTCGTGCTGGTGCTCCGTCCGGGGAAGGAGCCCTCCCTGGTGCACTCCCGCTACGGAGCCGCGGACCCACCGGACCCTGCCTGCGGCGGGCCGACCAGGCAGTGACCAGCAGAGTCGTTTCCGCGCGCCAGCCCGGCCCCCCGCCAGGGGGGACACGCCCGAGCCCGGCAGTTCAAAGCAGTTTCACTGGTGCATTCCCGCGCTCTCATTGCGCTCCGGCCCCGCCGGATGTATCCCTTGATGCACGCCGCAGGGCCTCGCCGCGCCTCCCGCCGCAGAGAACAGGACACGACGCTGCATCTTCCCGGTAATTCCATGGCCACACTGACCACCTCCTCCCGCAGCCGGGTCTCGCACCGGGCCAGCCTCTTCACCGAATCGGTGATCCGCGAGATGACCCGCGAGGCGATGAAGTACGGCGCCATCAACCTGTCGCAGGGGTTCCCGGACTTCCCCGCCCCCGAGGAGATCAAACGCGCCGCGGCCCGGGCCATAGAGGACGACATCAACCAGTACGCCATCACCTGGGGGGCCAGGGACTTCCGGGAGGCGCTGGTTCGCAAGACGGCCTGGTACCTGGGGATGGAGATCGACCCGGAGACGGAGATCACGGTGACGTGCGGCTCCACCGAGGGGATGATCGCCACCCTGATGGCCACGGTGGACCCGGGCGACGAGGTGATCGTCTTCGAGCCGTTCTACGAGAACTACGGCCCCGACGCCATCCTCTCGCAGGCCGCGCCGCGCTACGTTCCCCTGTACGCCCCGGACTGGAGCTTCGACCGGGACGAGCTGGTCGCCGCCTTCGGCGAGCGGACGCGGGCCATCATCCTGTGCAACCCCAACAACCCCTGCGGCAAGGTCTTCACCCGCGACGAGCTGGAGTTCATCGCCGGGCTCTGCCGCGAGCACGACGTGCTCTGCTTCACCGACGAGATCTACGAGCACATCCTCTACCCCCGCGAGGACGGTACTCCCTCCGGGCACGTGTGCATGGCGCAGCTCGAGGGGATGCGCGAGCGGACGGTGGTGGTCAACTCCATGTCCAAGACGTACTCCGTGACGGGTTGGCGGGTGGGGTACTGCATCGCCCCGCCCGAGATCACCAGCGCCATCCGCAAGGTGCACGACTTCCTGACCGTGGGGGCCGCGGCGCCGCTCCAGGCCGCGGGGGCGTTCGCCCTGTCGCTCCCGCCGGCGTACTACGAGCACCTCGCCACCGACTACCTGGCCCGGCGCGACCTCCTCCTCCCGGTGCTGGAGGAGGCGGGGTTCCGTACCTTCCGCCCGCAGGGCGCCTATTACGTGATGACCGACATCAGCGGGTTCGGCTTCGCGGACGACGTGGAGTTCACCCGGCACCTCATCCGCGAGGTGGGGGTGGCGTGCGTCCCCGGCTCCAGCTTCTACAGCGAGCCGGAGCGCGGCGCCCACCTGGTGCGCTTCTGCTTCTGCAAGAAGGACGAGACGCTTCACGCGGCGGCGGAGCGGCTGCGCGGGCTGCGCGGGTGAGCTACATTGGGGAGCGCGGCCCCGCCGCGGCCGCTCCGCCACGCACCGGACACCCGCCCATGTCCTCTGCCCCGTCCCTCGGGATCCCCGAGCTCGCCGGGCTCGCCACCTACGCGGAAGCGGCCCGGGTGGGCTTCTCCGTGGAGGAGAACGTCCGACGCCTCCTCCGCCTGCACTGGACGGAGAAGCGGCTGATGGAGACGGCGGTCGCGCACCTCCCCTCCACGCCGGAATGGGAGGTGAAGTGCGGGCTGGCGCTCCACCAGTGGGAGGACGCGGAGCACGCCGAGGCGCTCCGGCGGCGCGTCGCGGAGATGCGCCACCCGGCGCCGCGGATGGACGCGGCCCCCGACGCGGCGCTCGACGCCTTCCTGGAGGAGGTGCTCCGCGCCCGCGACACCGTGGAGCTTCTCGTGGGGATCCACCGCGTCGCCCGCCCCGCACTGGTGGAGGTGTACCGGCGCCAGCTCGCCGGGTCCAACCCGCTGGTGGACCATCCCACGCGCCGCATCGTCCGCTCCCTTCTGGCCGAGGAGGAGGAGGCGCTCGAATGGGGCGAGCGGGCGGTGGCCGCCCTGCTGGAGCGGGACGCGGGGGCCCGGGAGCGCGCCGCGGCGTGGGAGGCGCACCTGGGCGCGTACCTGGCCGCGGCGGGCGGGATCGCGGGGGATGGGTCCGCCTTCACGGGGACGCTCCCGCCCCCGCGCGCGGCGGAGCCCTGGACGCCGGACACCCGTCCCCGTCGCGACGCCCGCTTCGGCGGGCTCCACTGGTTCGACTTCCCGCCGCACCAGGTGTACAACGCGGCGGGCGTCCCCGCGGACGAGCGCAACCTGGCGCTCCTGTGCAAGCGCACGCTGGAGATGGACGTGCCGGAGATGATGGCCTCCGTCCTGTCGGAGCGGCGCGACCTCCCCTGGGAGTTCCGCCTGGAGTACGCCCGGCAGCTCTGGGACGAGGCGCGCCACGCCATGATGGGGACGGTGGCCTTCGAGGCGCGCGGGGTGGACTGGACCCGGATCCCTCTCAACGTGGGCTTCTCGCTCCGTCTCAACCGGCACGCCACCCCCCTGGAGCGCCAGACGATGCTCTTCGCCATCGAGCAGAGCCTGATGCCGGGGGACACGGGAAAGCGCTTCGAGTACCAGACCGCGGTGGAGGCGGGGGACGCCCTCTCCGCGCACTTCCACGACTACGACTGGGCCGACGAGGTGCTCCACGCGCAGATCGGACGGCGATGGATGCGGCGCGAGGGGATCACCCCCGAGGAG
This sequence comes from Longimicrobiaceae bacterium, assembly GCA_036260145.1. GTDB lineage: Bacteria > Gemmatimonadota > Gemmatimonadetes > Longimicrobiales > Longimicrobiaceae > JAFAYN01. Next base: position 3,417 of record DATAAL010000051.1, read on the forward strand.
GCGCTGGAGCGGGCACGCGAGATCCACGAGCGGACCTGGGCCGCGCTCGACGGGTACCGGGACGAGGAGCCGGGGGAGTGGTGGGGAGACTTCGTCCGCCGGGTACTCGGCAGGGAGAGCACCGTCCGCCCCGGGGAGCTGGGCGAGCCGAGGATCATCGCCGGGTAGACGCCAGGAATCTCTCCTTCCTTCCTTTCACACCCATGGCCATGCTCCGTCCCACCCTCTGCGCGCTCTCCCTCGCCCTCGCCCTCCTCCCCACCGCCGCGGGGGCGCAGCAGGTGGGCGTCGTTCCCGTAGGGGCGCGGATCCGGATCATGGTCCCCGACCTGACCCGGGCCTGGATCGTGGGGCGGATGGTGTCGGCGGACTCCACCCTGGTGGTCATCGACCCGGAGCAGGGGAGGTGGGGGAAGCCGCTCTTCCTGGGGCAGACCTCCGTCTCCCAGCTCCAGGTCAGCCGGGGGATCGTGGGGACCCGGCGGAACCGGGGAGCCGTCATCGGCACGCTGGTGGGGCTGGGGGTCGGCGCGTACGCTGCCCGCGCGGCGGGCCGGCAGGAGGCGAGCTCGGGCGAGTTCCTGCTCCTCCCCCTGTTCGCCTTCGGGGGGACCGGGATCGGCGCAGCCATCGGGAGCACGATGAAGGAGGAGGGGTGGGACGCCGCGCCGCTCCCCGTGCGCGTGGCCCTCGACCGGCGCGGCGTCCCCGGGTTCTCCGTCGCTGCCTCCTTCGACAACTGATCCATTCCGCGGTACCTCTCCCATGAAGACATCGACTGCAGCTCCGGCGCCTCCGGTGCCGGACTTCAAGACCGGGTTCGGCGCGGTGGACCGCGCCGCCGATCCCCGGCAGTACATCCGCTACCTGGACACCGCGGCGTCGTCGGAGCCCTCCCGCGCCATGAAGCGCCGCACCTTCGACCTGCTGGAGGTGCGCCCGGGGATGAGCGTGCTGGACGTGGGGTGCGGTACCGGGAGCGACGCGCTGGCGCTGGCCCGCCTGGTCGGCGGCGACGGACGGGCGGTGGGAGTGGACG
>DATAAL010000052.1:0-2420 GCA_036260145.1 Longimicrobiaceae bacterium
CGGTGCTGGAGGCGCTCGAAGCTCGGGCCGCCCGGAGCTGACCGCGGAGCGCTTCCTTCCCGACCCGCTCCTGGGGGAGCCAGGGGAGCGGCTGTACCGCACCGGGGACCGGGGGCGGTGGCGCGCGGACGGGACGCTGGAGCTCCTGGGGCGGGTGGACGCGCAGCTCAAGATCCGCGGCGTCCGCATCGAGCCCGGGGAGGTCGAGGCCGAGCTCCTCGGAGTCCAGGGGGTGCGGGAGGCGGCCGTGGTGGCACGGGAGGACACAGCGGGGGAGCGGCGGCTGGTGGCGTACCTGGTGGCGACCCCGGGGGAGGCCCTCCCCCCGGCGGCGGAGCTGCGCGCCCGGCTGCGGGAGCGGCTCCCGGAGCACCTGGTCCCGGCGGCCCTCGTGGCGCTGGACGCCCTCCCCCGCACCCCCAACGGGAAGCTGGACCGCCGCGCCCTCCCGGCCCCGGAGCCCGTGGACACGGCGGAGGCGTACCTGGCTCCCCGCACCCCCGTCGAGGCCGCCCTGGCGGCGATCTGGGCGGAAGTGCTCGCGGTGGAGGCCGTGGGGGTGCACGACGACTTCTTCGCCCTGGGGGGGCACTCCCTGCTCGCCACCCGCGTGGTGTCCCGGGTGCGCGACGGGGTGGGGGCGGAGCTCCCGGTGCGCGCCCTCTTCGAGGCCCCCACCGTGGAGCAGCTCGCCGCGCGGGTGGAGGCGCTCCGGGGGGCCGGGGCGTCCGCTGGCGCGCCCCCGCTCGTCCGCATCCCCCGCGACGGGGCGCTCCCGCTCTCCTTTGCGCAGCAGCGCCTCTGGTTCATCCACCAGCTCGAGCCGGAGAGCACGGCCTACAACCTCCCCTCGGCGCTGCGCATCCGCGGCGCGCTGGACGTGCCGGCGCTGGAGCACGCCCTGGGAGAGGTGGTCCGGCGGCACGAGACGCTGCGCACCACCTTCTCCGCCGTCGCCGGGCGGGCGGTGCAGGCTATTCACCCCTCCGCCCCCCTCGCCCTCCCCGTGGTGGAGCTGCGGGACCGCCCTCCGGCGGAGCGGGAGGCGGAGCTGCGCCGCCGCCTGGAGGCCGAAGAGACCACCCCCTTCGACCTGGCCTGCGGACCGCTCCTCCGGGTGCAGCTCCTCCGGCTGGGGGAGGCGGAGTGGGCGCTCCTCCTGACGCTGCACCACATCGTCAGCGACGGGTGGTCGGCGGAGGTGATGGTGCGCGAGGTGTCCGCGCTGTACGACGCCCGGCTCCGCGGGGCGGCGTCCCCGCTCCCGGAGCTGCCGGTGCAGTACGCGGACTACGCCGCCTGGCAGCGGGCCTGGCTCCAGGGGGAGACGCTGGAGCGGCAGCTCGCCTGGTGGCGGGAGCGGCTGGCGGGGGCGCCCCCCACGCTGGAGCTCCCCACCGACCACCCCCGCCCGCGCGTTCCCGGCACTGCGGGGGGGAGCCGGGAGCTGGCGCTCTCCCCGGAGAGCGCGCTCGCGCTGCGCTCGCTCGCCCGCCGCGCGGGGACGACGCTCTTCATGACGCTCCTGGCGGGGTGGCAGGCGCTCCTGGCGCGCTGGTCCGGGGAGGAGGAGGTGTGCGTCGGGACGCCGATCGCCGGGCGGAACCGGACCGAGGTGGAGGGGCTGATCGGCTTCTTCGTCAACACCCTGGTGATCCGCACCGACCTCTCCGGGAGGCCGGACGCCCGGGAGCTGCTGCGCCGGGTGCGGGAGACCACCCTGGGCGCCTACCAGCACCAGGAGCTCCCCATCGAGAAGCTGGTGGAGGAGCTGGCGACCGGGCGGAGCCTGAGCCACACCCCGCTCTTCCAGGCGATGTTCGCCTTCCGCACCCGGGAGGGCGCGGGGCCCCGGCTGGGAGGGGCGACGGTGGAGGGGATCGACACCTCCGGCGCCACGACCAAGTTCGACCTCAGCCTGGGGATGGTGGACGGCGGGGAGGGGCTCGCCGGAGCACTCTCCTTCCGCAGCGACCTCTTCGACCCCACCACCGCCGGGCGCCTCCTGGAGCACTTCACCCTCCTGCTGCAGGGGATGGCCACCACCCCGGAGGTGCCGGTCGCGGAGCTCCCCCTCCTGGCCCCGGGGGAGCGGGAGCGGGTGCTGGTGGAGTGGAACGCCTCCGGAGGTGAGGCCCCGCGCGACCGCTGTGTCCACGAGCTCTTCGCGGAGCAGGCGGCGCGCACCCCCGGTGCCCCTGCCCTGGTCTGCCGCGGGGAGACGCTCACCTACGCGGAGCTGGAGCGGCGCGCCAACCGCCTGGCGAACCACCTGCGCCGGCGGGGGGTGGGTCCCGAGCGCTGCGTCGGCGTCTCCCTCGAGCGCACCCCCGAGCTGGTCACTGCCCTCCTGGCCGTGCTCAAGGCCGGCGGCGCCTACGTCCCCCTGGACCCCGCCTACCCCCGCGCGCGCCTCGCCG
>DATAAL010000053.1:0-8767 GCA_036260145.1 Longimicrobiaceae bacterium
AGGGGGAGCTCTCGGGGCGGTGGGGGCAGCTCCTGGGGGTGGGGCTCCAGCAGCCTCTGCCGGTGGGCGCGCTGCGGCTGGGGCTCTCCAGCAACCTGGAGGACGGGAGCATCCTCGGCGGCGGGCTGACGCTCGGCCCGGTGGACCTGGGGCTGGCCCGCTTCCAGAACGGCGACGTGGGCGATTCGTCGCGCAGGGGGTGGATCGCGAGCTTCGGGTTGAGCGTCCGGGTTCAGTAGGGACTGGTTTGCTGCTGGAGGCGAGCGTGTCGTGGCGGGCCGCTACAGAGCCCCGCAAACGGCGCGGGTCTCTTCCGCACAGAAGGTGGGAACAGTAGGGACGGCGAACGGCACGTGGCCCGAGCGAGCCACGTGCCGTTTGCAGTTGCAGTTGCGTGAGGGAGGTGCGCCCGAAGGGGCGAGACCCGGGGGCGGTTTCCCGGGTCTCGCCGCAGTTACGCACAGTTGTACCGTGCGTTACTGCGCGCCAGCCCGACCCCCGCGCCAGCGGGGGGCACGCCCAAACCCTCAACCGGAAAAGATCACCGGGTCAGGTTCCGCACCTCTTCCAGTCCTCTCGGATCCCACTGCGGCCGCTGGTCCGCGTTGGCGATGTCGTTCACCAGGTAGTAGATCAGCCGCGACACCCGCGCCCCCTTGTCCTCGTCGATCTTTTCCGCGTGATCCGAGGGCCGGTGGTAGTCCTCGTGCACGCCGTTGAAGAAGAAGATGACCGGGACCTCCTTGCGGGCGAAGTTGAAGTGGTCCGAGCGGAAGAAGAACCGCTCCTCCGGCCAGATGTCGTCCGCCGCCACCAGGTTCAGCTCCGGGTGCCGCGCCCGCACCTCGTTCACCGTGCGCCCCAGCGTCGAGTACTCCTTGCCGATCACCACGATGCTGTCCGGCGCGTTCCGGCCGATCATGTCGATGTTGACGTTGGCCACGATCTGGTTCAGCGGGAGCGTCGGATGGTCCGCGTACCACTCCGAGCCCAGCAGCCCCTTCTCCTCGCCGCTCACGTTCAGGAACACCACCGAGCGGCGAGGGCGGGTGGGGAGCGACGCCAGCGCCTCGGCGATCTCCATCACCCCCGTGGTGCCGGAGGCGTCGTCGTCCGCGCCGTTGTAGATCGAGTCGCCTCGCGCGTCCGGCGCCCCCACCCCCACGTGGTCGAAGTGCGAGGACACCACCACGTACTCGTTGCGGAGCACCGGGTCGCTCCCACGCAGGACCGCCACCACGTTGGGGGCCATGGAACGCTCGATCTCACGGACCGGGGCAGCGCCGACGACCGTCACGCCCGAGAGCGTGATCGGACGGAACCCGCTCTCCCCGGCCTGCGACACGACCTGATCGAAGTTGACGTTCCCCGTAGCGAAGATCCGCCGCGCCGCCGCCTGGGTGACGAAGAACTGGGGGAAGGCGACGACACCGCCGAGCGAGCGCACCGGGCGGGCAGCCAGCTCCGCGTACCTGGCGATGCTGTCCGCCGTCCAGACGGCGTCGAGGACGTGGACCACGGCGGACGCGCCGGCGCGCCTCGCCTCGGACACCTGTCGGTTCCGCTCCACCCGCCACGCGGAGACGTTCCTGCCGGGGAGCGAGACCACCGCGATCCGCTCGCGCAGGCTCCCCGCGGCCCCGAACTGCTCCTGCGTTCCCCGCCCGACGAAGACCAGCCCACCGCTGACGTCGGCGGCGGTCCCCCCTCGGGTGAAGAAGTCCCGCCCCAGCCGCAACGACTCCGTCCGGCGCGCCGTGGCGAAGTTGAGCCGCGTCTCCGCCTGCGTCAGCCCCATCAGCGGGAACGGGTACCACTGGTAATACGTCCCGTTCTCCCCCGCGGGCTCGGCGCCCAGGCGGCGGTAGTGGTCCGCCAGCGCCTCCGCGGCGATGTTCAGCTCGCGGCTCGGCGTGTCGCGCCCTCGCATGACATCCGAGGCCAGGAAGGTGACGCGCGAAATGAAATCCGCCGCGGTGATGGTGGCTGCCCCCCGCTCCAGCGCGGCATCGGCGGATACGGCAGCGCCGGGGCCGGAGGCGTCCACCGGCGCGGGCGCCGGGGAGGCTGCGGGCGTGACGGAAGACGGCGCGACGCATGCCGCAAGGGCGAGCGCCGCGCCGACGGAGAGTACGAGGGACGGACGTCTGGTCATCGGGTCCTCTGGTTCAGGTGGGTAGGCCTCCGGCCTACGATTGCGGCTCCGGAGGGCGGACACGCGCCTCCTCGGTGGGACGCGTGCGCTCCTCGCGGGGCTCCGGGCGCGACTGCTCGCGAGGCGGCGGCTCGCGCTGGGGCTCGCGCTGCGGCGCGGTCACCCGGGGGCGCGAGGTCTCGATCTCGGCCGGGCGGCGCTGCAGTGTCGGTCGCGAGCGCTCCTCCGTCCGGCTCCGCTCCTCGCCGCGGCCGCGGCTCCCCTGCTGGGGCTGCTGCCACTCGCGCGCTTCCGGCCGCGAGAAGCCATCTCCGCGCTCGGACGGCTCGGGCCGGGAGCGGGATACTTCCTCGCTGCGGCTCCCGCGGTCGCCCCCGTCCCAACCGGTGCTCGGCCGGAGCGGCGGCACTCCGTTCCGGTCGGCCACGCCACGCTCCTTGTAGCGGTGCAGCGGCTGCTCCCGCCGGTCCGCCAGGTACGAGCGCCGGTACCCCCGGTAGCGGCGGGTGTCATAATAGTACGGGTCGCTCCGCAGCAGAACCACCAGACGGTCGCAGCGGTCGTAGTACCCGCCCCAGAAGTAGGGGTCGGCGTACCCGTCGTAGCACGCGTACCGTGGATAGGGGTGCCGCCGTCCCACGTGGTAGCCGTAGTAGTCGGTGGAGTATGAGCCGTACGCCCGGTCGACCAGGATATCGGCGATCCGGTCCAGGGCGTAGAACGGGTCTCCGCGGACCACCCGCCGGAACTCCCACCCGCGGCCGTACCGGTCCTGGAACGCGCGGAAGTCGAGCGGCTCGTCGGAGGCGATGGCGAAGAAGTAGCCGATCCCCGGCGAACCGTTGATCGTGAGATATCGGTACCCGCTGGTGTACGGAAGCGCGTAGGTGCGCCCGGCATGGACGAATCCGTCCTCCCACGGCGCATTGGGGAAGAGGAACTCCACCTCCCCGTCGGTGGTCAGGTGCACCACCGCCACGTACGCGCTGCGGTCGGCGCGGAACTGGAGGCGGATGCGCTCCCCCGCGCGGAAGTAGTCGCGCTCGTTCTCCACCCAGAGGCGGACGCGTGGCTCCTGCCGATCGGGGGGCGGGGACGATACGGACCCGGGCTCCGCGCCGGGCGCAGGGACGGCCTGCGCGGTGCCTGCGGTGGCGAGCAGGGCGAGGAAGGCTAGCAGGATATGCATGACACAGCTCCGGTTGGGTACGCGGCGGATGCGCGCAAGGGGCGTTCCGCGGGCGTATCCCGGTGATCTGCGAGTAAACAGGCCGGTTTTCGGAGTCCGGGCGCCGGAGGGGCCGCGACCCTCGTCCAATGCCGTGGACAGCGGGTGTCCCCCTCCGGAACGGGACCCTGCCCCGGCCTGCCACGGTTGACGGGGGGCGCCGGGTGGGCTTACCTTCTGTCGCTTCTACCCGAACGGGCATCTGCACCCCGACCCGGCGGCGAGCGCGATCCGGAACGTGCGCAACCGATCCAATCCGCGACCGATCCAGCCCGTCTCCGCCCGGCGTGGGGACGGGCCGAGGTTCTGTCGCGCCCCCCGGGAGCGCGCCGCTTGGCACCCTGATGGTACAGGATCCGGGGCGCAAGATCAATCTCGGTGTTGCATCTCCCCGCCGTCCGGATTCCGTCCTCCCACTCGTACGTCGTGCCGCACCCGCTCCTGATCGAGGCGTTCCGCTCCGTCCCGGCGTTCCGTGAGCTCGCCGCGGGGCTCCCGCGGGGGGGGGAATCGAGGGTCGTCGAGGGACTCGCCGGCGCCGCCCCGGCCGTCCTGGTGGGGGCCCTCCACCGGGCCCGGCCGGAGCGGATCTGGGTGCTGGTGGCCTCCACCCCGGACGCGGCAGAGCAGACCGCCTCCGACCTGGAGTCGCTCCTGGGCGAGGGCGCCGTGTACCTCTACCCGCAGCGCGAGTCCCTCCCCTACGAGGAGGGAGAACCGAACGTGGAGATCGGCGGGGCGCGGGTGGAGGCGCTGGAGGCGCTTATCGGGGGACGGACGGCGCTCCTGGTCACCACCTCCCGCGCGGTGCAGGAGCTCTCCCCCGCTGTGGAGGGGCTCGCGGACCTGCGGCTGGAGCTCCGCGCCGGGGAGGAGATCCGCCCGGCCGACCTGAGCGCCCGCCTGGAGGAGATGGGGTTCGAGCGGGTATCCACCGTCGAGGAGGTGGGGCAGTACGCCCTCCGCGGCGGGATCGTGGACGTCTTCGGATTCGGGACGCCGGAACCTGCCCGTATCGAGTTCTGGGGTGACCTGGTGGAGTCGATCCGCCACTTCGACCTCCTGACGCAGCTCTCCGTCCGGACGGTGGAGGGCATCCAGATCCTCCCCGTCGACCTCCGCCCCGCCCCTTCGGGCGACGGCGCCCGCCCCCGCCCCGGTGCGCGGACGGATGGTCCCCGGCGCTCGCTCCTTGACTATCTCCCGCCGGACGCGCTGCTGGTGCACCTGGGCGGGAGCGCGGTGCGGGCGGAGATGGAGCGCACCTGGGCCGACGTGCAGCGCCTCCATGATGCCGAGACGCAGCGGGGCGCCCACCCCGAGCGCCCGGAGGCGCTCTTCCTCCCCGCGGAGGAGGCGGCGGCGCGCCTCGGCCGCTTTGCGCAGGTGTTCGTGGGCGAGGGGCCGGCGGGGACGCCGGTCCGCCGCTTCCGCGCCGCGCCGCCGGAGGCGATCGATCGTGACATGCAGCGCCTGGGCGAGGTGCTGCGCGCGGGGGCGGCGCGCGGGGAGCGCAGCCTGGTGCTGTGCGACAACCAGGGACAGCTCGAGCGCCTCCAGGAGCTCCTGGATGAGCTGCGGGTGCGGGCGGACGTCACTCTGGCGCTGGGCTCGATCTCCGGCGGCTTCATCCTGGCCGACGCCGATCCGCCGCTCCGTGTCCTCACCGACCACGAGATCTTCCGCCGCACCCGCCGCATCCGCCGCAGGCGGAGGTTCCGGGGGGGAGCCGCGCTGGAGAGCATCGCCGCGCTGAAGCCGGGCGAGTACGTGGTGCACATGGACCACGGGATCGGGCAGTTCCGGCGGATGGAGCGGGTCCGGGTGGGGGAGGAGGAGTTCGAGACGCTGGTGATCGAGTACGCCGGGGGAGAGCTCCTCCGCGTCCCGGTACACCGCGTGGACCTGATCGAGCGGTGGGTCTCGGACGCCGACGACGCCGCCCCGCCCCGGGTGCACAAGATCGGCGGGCGGGAGTGGACGCGGACCACCCAGAGGACCCGCAGGGCCATCCAGGAGATGACGGCCGAGCTCCTGGAGCTGTACGCGGCGCGCGAGGCCGAGCAGGGGTATGCCTACGGCGCCGATACCCGCTGGCAGCGGGAGATGGAGAGCGCCTTCCTCTTCGAGGACACCCCGGACCAGCGCCAGGCCACGGAGGACGTCAAGCGCGACATGGAGTCGCCGCGCCCCATGGACCGCCTGATCTGCGGCGACGTGGGGTACGGGAAGACGGAGGTGGCGATCCGCGCGGCCTTCAAGGCGGTGCAGGACGGGAAGCAGGTGGCCGTGCTCGTCCCCACCACCATCCTGGCCGAGCAGCACCTGCACACCTTCGCCGAGCGGCTGGCGGACTTTCCGGTGAGGATCGAGGCACTCTCCCGCTTCCGCACCGCCCGGGAGCAGGAGAAGGTGCTGGAGCGGCTGGCGGAGGGGAGCGTGGACATCATCGTCGGCACCCACCGCCTCCTCTCGCCGGACGTGAAGTTCCGCGACCTCGGACTGATCGTGGTCGACGAGGAGCAGCGCTTCGGGGTGAAGCACAAGGAGCGCCTCAAGCAGCTCCGGCGCACGGTGGACGTTCTGACCCTCACTGCCACCCCCATCCCGCGGACGCTGCACTTCTCCCTGCTGGGCCTGCGCGACATGACGCTGATCCAGACCCCGCCGCGCGACCGGCAGCCGATCATCACCCACGTGCTTCCGTGGGCCGACGCGGTGCTGGAGGACGCCATCCGGCGGGAGCTGGACCGCGGGGGACAGGTCTTCTTCGTCCACAACCGGGTGGAGACCATCGCCACCGTGGCCCGGCGGGTCCAGGACCTGGTCCCCGACGCGCGGGTGGGGATCGCCCACGGCCAGATGAAGGAGAAGGAGTTGGAGGAGGTGATGACCCGGTTCCTCGATGGGGAGGTGGATGTCCTGGTGGCCACCGCCATCATCGAGTCGGGGCTGGACGTCCCCCGGGCCAACACCCTGATCGTGAACCGCGCCGACCACTTCGGGCTGTCGCAGCTCTACCAGATCCGGGGCCGGGTGGGGCGCTCGCACCACCGCGCCTACTGCTACCTACTGGTCCCGGACGAGGTGTCGGAGGATGCCGAGAAGCGCCTCCGCGTCCTGGAGCACTACACCGAGCTGGGGAGCGGGTATCGCATCGCGCTGAAGGACCTCGAGCTGCGCGGCGCGGGTAATATCCTGGGTTCGGAGCAGTCCGGGTTCGTGCACGCGGTGGGGTTCGACACCTACATACGCCTCCTGGAGGAGACCGTCCGCCAGATGAAGGGCGACGGCAAGGCTCCCTCGCGGCAGCCCACCGACGTGTCGGTGGACGGCGCGGCGCTGATCCCGGACGCGTACGTCCCCGACGAGGCCCAGAAGCTCCATTTCTACCGGCGCCTGGCGCGGGAGGAGACTCCGGACGGGATCGAGGCGCTCCGGCGCGAGCTGCGCGACCGCTACGGCCCCATCCCCCTGGAGGTGGAAACACTCCTGGCTACCGCCTCCATCCGGCTCCTGGGCGGCGCCCTGGGGATCGAGCGCATCCTGGTGCGCCCGTGGGACGTGCGCCTCAATTTCCGCAAGGGGGTGGTGCCGCGCATGGCGCCGCTGCAGCGCATCCTGGCCGGGCGTCAGTTCGAGGTGGAGGTGCGCCGCCCGATCCCTCTCTCGCTTACGCTGCACCGCCGCGGGACCGAGCCCATCCTCGCCACGCTGGTGGAGGCGTTGAGGGAGCTGGAGCGCGACAAGGTCGCCGACGTGTAGTTCGCAGGGCACCCCGGACGTTCGTACTATTCACCCCAGTGCTGGAGACAAGAATGAAGCTGTCTCGTTGGACTATGCTGGCCGCGGCCGCACCCCTGATCGCCTCCGGGTGCGGGAGCTTCGGCAAGGCCATGACCGCGCACACCGACGTGGTCGCCAGAGCCGCGGGGAAGGAGCTCAAGGTGGACGAGGCGGCCCGCCTCCTCGCCGCCAACCCGCAGATCCCCGCCTCTCCGGAGGTGGTGGAGGAGCTGGCCAACATGTGGGTGGACTACACCCTCCTGGCGACCGCCGCGGCGGAGGACACCACGCTCGCCGTGCTCGACCTGGATGAGCTGCTGGAGCCGCAGCGGGAGCAGATCACCATGTGGAAGCTCCGCGAGCAGGTGATCCGCGCCGACACGGTGTTCACGGAGCAGGAGATCCAGCAGCGCTGGAACACCGAGGGCCCGGGGGTGGAGATCCGCGCCCGCCACATCCTCCTTTCCGTTCCCACGGAGGCAACTCCGGCGCAGCGCGACAGCGTCCGCCGGCAGGCGGAGCAGCTCCGTGCGCGGGCCGCCGGCGGGGAGGACTTCGCCGGACTGGCCCGGCAGCACTCGCAGGACCCGGGAAGCAAGGGACAGGGAGGCGACCTGGGCTTCTTCGGACGCGGCCGGATGGTGGCTCCCTTCGAGGAGGCGGCGTTCGTGCTGCAGCCCGGCCAGATCAGCCAGGTGGTGGAGTCGCCCTTCGGCTACCACGTGATCAGGGTGGAGGATCGCCGCCAGACCCCGCTGGGGCCGCAGCGGGAGGGCTTCGTCCGCTTCCTGGTGCAGAAGGCGCAGCAGGACGCGGAGAAGGCGTATGTGGACTCGCTCACCCGGGCCGCCGCGGTGGAGGTGCGCCCCGGCGCCCCCAAGATCGCGCGGGAGCTGGCGGAGCAGGACAACCTCCAGCTCCGCGGCCGGGCCGCCGACCGGGTCATGGCCTCGTACAGGGGGGGTGAGCTCACCACGGGAGAGTTCGCCGAATTCCTCCGTACCCTCCCGGCGCAGGCACGCTCCGGGTTCGCCCAGGCTACCGACGAGCAGGTCAACGACCTGGTGGAGCAGATGACGCACAAGGAGCTCCTCCTGCGCGAGGCGGAGCGCCGGCGGCTCGCTCCTTCCCAGGCGCAGATGGACAGCGCCCGCGCCGGCGCGCGCCAGTCCATCAGCCAGATCCTGAACACCGTGGGGTTCACCCGGGCGCGGCTCCCGCGGGGTAGCGGGAAGAATGCGGCCATCGAGGCGCGGGTGAGGGAGCTGATCGAGGGCGCCATCAGCGGTACCGGCCAGGTCCCGCAGCTCGGGCCGCTCGGCCCCGCGCTCCGCAGCGCCTACGGGTACGAGGTCAACGAGGGGAACTTCCCCAAGGTGGTGCAGGCGCTGCAGACGATCCGCGCGTCGCAGCCCCAGCGCACCCCGCCCGCGGGCGCCGTACCCCCTGCGGGGCAGCAGGCGCCTCCCCCGCCGCAGCCGCAGGGTACGCAGGGTACGCAGGGTACGCAGGGTACGCAGCCGTAGGCACCGGCGCCGCCGGGACGCGGAACCCCGCGCCCGGCAAGGGTATAATAAGTCGCGGGGTCATGCGGGGGC
>DATAAL010000054.1:0-4154 GCA_036260145.1 Longimicrobiaceae bacterium
GGGGGGAGCCGGATGGTGAAGGTGCTCCCCACCCCGAGGGTGCTCTCCAGCAGGATCTCCCACCCCAGGAGGTTGGCCAGGTGGCGGGCGATCCCCAGCCCCAGCCCCGTCCCCTCTGCCCGCCGTGTCAGCGAGTCCTCCGCCTGCCAGAACGGCTCCCATACCCGCTCCAGGTGCTCGGGGCGGATCCCGATCCCGGTGTCGCTCACCACCAGGGTGAGCGTCCCGTCCGGCTCCGGGGTGCCGCGCAGGCGTACCTCCCCCCGCTCGGTGAACTTGAGGGCGTTGGAGAGGAGGTTGAGCAGGATCTGGCGGGCCTTGAGCGGGTCGCTGTCGCGGATCCAGGCCCCGGGGGGGAGGTCGCAGTGGAAGCGGAGCCCCTTCTCCCGGGCGAGCGGCTCCACCATGGCCGCCGTCTCGCGCAGCAGTTCCGCCAGGTCCAGCGGCTCGGGGCGCACCTCCTCGCGCCCCGCCTCCATCCGCGCGAAGGCCAGGATCTGCTCGATCATCCGCGCCAGGTGGCGGGAGGTCTCGCGGATCCGCCCCAGGTGGCGGTGCTGCAGGGGGGTGAGCGGCCCCGCCTCCTGGTCGTAGAGGAGGTCGGCGTACCCGGTGATGACGTTGAGCGGGGTCTTGAGCTCGTGGCTCATCACCGCCAGGAACCCGGACTTGGCGTGGCTCGCCGCCTCGGCCTCCTCGCGGGCGATCCGCTCCCGGAGGAGAAGCACCTCCCGCTCCACCTCGGCGCGTTTCCGCTCGCTGATGTCCTGGGCGATGGCGTACACTCCGAGGATCTCCCCGTCCACCATGATCGGGAACACCGTGACGCTGGCGTCCACCCGGCTCCCGCTGCGGTGCAGGAGCCCCACCTCCAGCGTCTGCGGCTCCCCCTGCGCCGCCCGCCGGAGGTGCTCGGCGGTCCGCTCGGCGTCCTCCGGGACCAGCAGGTCCCGCAGCGAGCCGCGCTCGAGTTCCTCGGCGGAGAGGCCGCACAGCGCCTCCGCGGCCGGGTTGGCGCCCAGCACCCGGCCCCGGAGGTCCAGGGAGCAGATGGCGCTGGTGTTGTACTGGAAGAGGGAGCGATAGCGCTGCCGGCTCTCCTCGTACTGCAGGGCCACCTGTTTGCGCTCGGTGAGGTCGCGGGTGATCTGCCCGATCCCGATTATCCGCCCCGCCTCGTCCGTCACCGCGGTGAGCACCACCGTCCCCCAGAGCCGGGAGCCGTCCCGCCGCACCCGCCACGAGACCGCGTCGCAGCGCCCGGTCTCCACCACCTCGCGCAGCTCCGCCTCCGGCCTCCCCGCCTGCACCTCCTCGGGGAGGTAAAAGAGGGAGATGTGCCGCCCCAGCACCTCCTCCTCCGGGTAGCCGAAGATCCGCTCTGCCCCCTCGTTCCAGCTGGTCACGCGCCCCCCGGGATCGAACATGAAGATGGCGTAGTCGGTGACGTTCTCCACCAGGAGGCGGTACAGCGCGTCGCTGCCGCGGGACGGCAGGGGAGGGGAGTCGTGCGAGCGGGACATGCGGAGGCGGAAAGGGGAAAGGAGCGGAGGGTACCCAGGGATCATAATCCGTCCGCGGGAGGCGCGGAAGGGTGTTCGGACCCCCGGCCTCAGTACCCCGGGAACAGGTCGCCCGAGAAGTCCGGGTGCACCCCCACCGTGTCCCGCCCCTCCAGCTGCTGCAGCATGTAGCAGAAGGTCTCGCTCTGGGTGGGGAAGCGGATCCGGTACGCCCGCCGCCAGATCCCGTACACCAGCCGCAGCACCTCCTCCGACGGGATCTCCGCCCGGGTGTCCCCCAGCGGCTCCCGGTAGAGCACGTATCGGTTCTCCGCCCGCCGCGGCATCCAGGGGTGGAAGTAGGGGAAGTCGAAGGGGACGGCCCGCCCCTCGCGGACCAGGGTGCGCAGCCAGGGGCTCTCCCGCCGCACCTCCCCCACCGTCCAGGCCAGGTCTCCGTGCCCCTTGCGCCGCGCCTCCGTCCGGAACGCCTCCACCAGGTGCCTCCGCAGCTCCCGCCCCAGCCGCCGCCCACGCTGCGCCTCGCGCACCGCCAGGTAGGTAACGAAGCCGGCGTTGACCGCGTCCAGGTACACCCCCGCCGCCGCAGCCACCGGCTGCTCGCCGCCGTCCAGCAGCGCCAGCAGGTGGTAGTCTCCCCCGGAGGGGAGGCCGCGCCGGCACTCCTCCAGCTCCGAGAGCAGGTCCCGCGCGGGCTGCACGTCCCAGATCGACTCCGCGATCAGCTCCAGCGCGGCGTGCGCCAGCGACTCCCGCTCGTCGCGGAGCTCCACCACCCGCGGCCCCGCCTCAGACACCCCGCCGGACGCCATCCGGATCCTCCGCTCCCCCCGCGCCCGGCTCTACCCCGAACACCCGGGCCGCGTTGCGCCAGAGCATCCCCTCCCTCTCCTCCGGGGTGGTCTCCAGCCCCCCCACGAAGCGCAGGTAGCTCCCCATCTCCGAGATCGGCCAGTCGCTCCCGTACAGCAGCTTGGTGGGGTCGTTGAGGTAGGCGATCGCCTCGTTCAGCTTGCTCCGCGCCAGACACTCGAAGCGCGGCTCGAAGGCCCCCAGGGTGAGCCCGGAGATGTCCGCGAAGACGTTCTCGTTCTTGTACACCACCTCCGCCGCGTCCAGGAACCAGGGGTTCCCCAGGTGGCAGAGCACGAAGACGGTGTCCCGGAAGTCCACCGCCACCTCGTCCGCCTCCAGCGGGTGAGCGTATCTCACCTTCGCCCGGCGCGCGTAGGTGTCGCCGGTATGGATCATCACCGGGACGCGGAACTCCGCCGCCAGCTCATACACCGGGTGCACCCGGCGATCGTGCAGGGGGAAGGGGTCGTACCCCGGGTACAGCTTGAGCCCCCGGAGCCGCCCCGCCTCCAGCCACTCCCGCACCTCCCCGAGGTCCCCCGCCTCCAGCCGGGGCCACCCGATCCCCGCCACCACCCCCAGGCGCGGGTCTCCCTCGACCATCTCCAGGATCTCCCCCGTCCCCGGCCGGTCGGGATCGACCCGGTACGACGAGATCACCAGCGCGTAGCCCACCCCGTGGGCCTCCATCTCCGCCCGCAGGCGCGCATACCTCCCGGCCAGCGAGGGCGGCTCGTCGGGAGTGTAGCGGTTCAGGTGGGTGTGGCAGTCCACGATCAAGGTGCGGCTCCGGCTCGGTACGTTGGGGCGCTCCGGGCGCGGCGGTCAGCAGGGATCGTACCGCCGGGGCACGGTTCGTGACGGGTGCCCCGCGGGATCTCTGCCGTACCCGGCGGAGTATTCGTGCGGAGGCGCCGTCGAGACGGCGATCATCCTGGACGGTTGACCGACATGAACCCACTCTTCTCGCACGACTTCCTGATCCCCTTCGACCGGATCCGTCCGGAGCACGTGGTGCCCGCGATCCGCCAGGGGCTGGCGGAGGCCGAGCGCGAGCTGGAGGCCCTGGTCGCGGAGCCGGGTGCGCGCACCTACGCCAACACCCTGCAGCGCCTGGACGACCTGGAGGAGCGCCTGGACCGGGTGATCCATCCGGTGGCGCACCTGATCGGGGTGATGAACACCCCCGAGCTGCGCGAGGCGTACGAGACCGTCCTCCCCGAGATCTCCGCCTTCTACGCCCGCCTCCCCCTGAACGTGGGGGTGTGGAGCGCGATCCGGGCCTTCGCCGAGACCCGGGAGGCCCGTTCGCTGACCGGGGTACGGCAGCGCCACCTGGAGAAGTCCATGCGCGAGTTCGTACGCGCGGGCGCCGACCTCCCCCCGGAGGCCAAGGCCCGGGTGGAGGAGATCAAGGTGGAGATCTCGCAGCTCCAGACGCAGTTCTCCAACCACGTCCTGGACTCCACCAACGCCTTCGGGCTGGTGGTGACCGACCCCGACGACCTGCGGGGGCTCCCCCCGTCCGCGGTGGCGCAGGCGCGCGCCGCGGCGGAGGCCCGGGGGGTGGAGGGGTGGCGCTTCACTCTGCACCTCCCCTCGTACCAGCCCTTCCTGCAGTACGCGGAGAACCGGGAGCTGCGCCGTCGGCTCTACACCGCCTTCATGAACCGGGCGTGCGAGGGGGAGCACGACAACCGCCCGGTGGTGGCGCGCATCCTGGAGCTGCGCCGGGAGGTGGCGGCGCTCCACGGGTACCGGGACTACGCCGACCTC
>DATAAL010000055.1:0-1815 GCA_036260145.1 Longimicrobiaceae bacterium
GGTTCTCGAACAGGATGAAGAGCCCGCTGATGATGTCCTTGACCAGCTACTGCGCGCCGAAGGAGATGGCCAGGCCCACCACCCCGGCGCCGGCCAGGAGCGGCCCGAGGTTGATCCCCAGCGCCCCCAGCACCATGAAGAGGACCAGGATCACCACCACCACTACCCCGATGCTCCGCACCAGGCCGAGCAGGGTGCGGGCGCGCTGCTCCTGGACGGTGACAACGCCGGTCTCCGACCCCTGGAGTGACCTCTCGATCCGCCGCAGGACGAGCTTCAGCCCCCAGTAGGCCAGCCACCCCACCACCAGCGCGCCGACGATTCGCAGTCCGGTGGCGGTGAGCTCCGGCCAGTTGAACACGTCGGACCACTCGCGCCGGAGGACCTGGCGGGGGATCAGGGCGATGAGGGAATCGGCCTGGGTCATCAACTCGTCAACGGGGAACGGATCAGGTCCTCGCCACCGGCCCGGCGGGCACCGCCCAATGGGCCGCCAATCCTAGGCTCCGGCCGCCCCCCCTGTCAACACGACTCCGCCGCCGGTGCACCCCCTACGGGAAGACCCGGATCTCCCGGATCCGCCACCCGCGCCCCTCCCACACCACGCCCACGTAGATGGTGTGCATCTGGGGGACGGTGACGCCGCGCGAGCGCGAGACCCAGGACAGCTCCCCGAACCCCTGCAGCGGCTCCCCTCCCGCCACGGTGATGCGGGTGGGGCGGATGGACACGCTCTCCCGGTCGGCGAAGAGGGTGCGCAGCGCAGCGGCCGCGTGGCGCTCCTGCACCGGCCCCGCCGCCTCCCGGCCGATCTCCAGCACCATCTGCCCGCTGGAGGGGACCAGCTCCGCGAGACTGGATGCCTCCTCCTCCCGCCACAGGGCGGCCACGTCGGCGATGAAGGCCTCCAGCCTCTGGTCCGACCGCCCCGTCTGGCCCCGGAGGGGCGAGACGACGACGAGCGGGAGGAGCGCCAGGAGGAGGAGCAGGCGCCTCATGGCCCCACCGCCCCGGCGGCGAGCCCGCCCGCCAGCTCGTCCCGCACGGCGCGGAAGGCGGCCGCCGGATCGTCCGCGGCGGTGACGGTGCGCCCGACCACCACGAAGTCCACGCCCGCTCCCGCGGCCTGCGCGGGAGTGGCCACGCGCGCCTGGTCCCCCGCCGCGTCCCCGGCGAGGCGGATCCCGGGCGTCAGGATCCCCACCCCCTTCCCCGCCTGCGTGCGGATCCGCGCGGCCTCGTGCACGGAGGCCACAACTCCATCCATCCCGGTCCCGTCCGCGAGGCGCGCGAGCCGCACCGCCTCCTCCTCGGCCGATACGCCGGTGCGCCCCCACGCCTCCCCCAGCTCCGCGCCCGACAGGGAGGTGAGCACCGTCACCGCGAAGAGCCGTACCCCTCCTCCGCCCCGCTCCCCTGCCGCCTCCCGGGCGGCGCGGAGCATCGCCCTCCCCCCGGCGGCGTGCACGGTGAGGAGGTCCACCCCCAGCCCCGCGGCGGACTCCACCGCCCGCGCCACGGTGTTCGGGATGTCGTGCAGCTTGAGGTCCAGGAAGACGCGCAGCCCCCGGTCGCGGAGCGCCCGCACCACCCCGGGTCCCTCCGCCGTGTAGAGCTGCAGACCGACCTTGACCCATCCGGCCGCCGGTCCCAGGCGCCCGACCAGGGCCAGGGCGTCCTCCGCGCGGGGGACGTCCAGGGCGATGATGGGAGTGGGGGGCTGCTTCATCGTGGGTCCACCTGGATCGGAAAGGATCGATGGCGTGCCGGTATCTACCCGACGGGCCGCCGGGGGATCCCCCGGCGGCCCGTCGC
>DATAAL010000056.1:0-4932 GCA_036260145.1 Longimicrobiaceae bacterium
CCTGTGCCGGTGGCGGAGGTGGAGCGCGCCGTCCGCCATGCGCTGCGGGCCGAAGGGCACGACGCGGCGGAGCTCTCCGTCGCCTTCCTGGACGACGCCGCGATCACCGGGCTGAACCGCGAGTACCTGGGCCACGATCGACCCACCGACGTCATCTCCTTCGCGCTCCACGCGGAGGGGGAGCCGCCGCTCGGCGACGTGTACGTCGGGACCGACCAGGCGCTCAGGCAGGCCGCGGAGCTGGGGGTGCCGCCGCGCGAGGAGCTGCTGCGCCTGGCGATCCACGGAGCGCTGCACGTCCTGGGGTACGACCATCCGGAGGGGGAGGATCGCGTGGACTCGGAGATGTTCCGCCGCCAGGAGGAGATCCTGCGCGCTGTCCTCGCCGGGGCGGAGGCGGGCAGGTGATCCGGAAGGCACGCGTCGCCCGCCGCTCTCCTCTCCCGCGGGGGTGCCGAGGATGAGCACCTCCTCCCCCCCTTCGCCATCCGCCACGCTGGACGATCCGCTCGACCGGATCTACGAGCTGATCCGCTCCGGCGACGACGACGCGCTCAGCGCCTTCCTCGCCGACTTTCACCCCAGCGACGTCGCCGACCTGCTGGAGGCGCTGGACGAGGACGACCGCCACCGGGTGGTGCAGGTCCTCCCGCCTCCGCTCGCCGCCGAAGCGCTGGCGGAGATGGAGTGGGAGGAGCACCCCGAGGACTCGCTGGCCGCCCTGGAGCCGGAGCAGATGGCGGCGGTGCTCTCGGAGTTGTCGGACGACGACGCGGCGGATCTGATCGGCGAGCTGGACCCCGAGGAGCAGGACCGGGTCCTCGCCGAGCTTCCGGTGGAGGAGGCCCGCGAGATCCGCAACCTCCTGGAGTACGACGAGGAGTCCGCCGGTGGGATCATGACCACGGAGCTGGTCGCGGTCCCCATGCACCTCAACGCGGAGCAGGCCATCGAGGAGGTGCGGCGGCAGGCGCACGAGGTGGGGGAGTTCTACAGCGTCTTCGTGGTGGACGAGGCGCACCGGCTGTGCGGGACGCTCCCGCTGCAGGCGCTGGTGATCGCTGAGCCGTACGCCCGGGTATCGGAGCTGGTGGAGCCGGTGCTCGCCACGGTCCCGCCGGAGATGGACCAGGAGGAGGTGGGGCGGATCCTGTCCCGCTACAACCTCACTGTGGTGCCGGTGGTGGATTCCGCCGGGCAGCTCATCGGGGGGATCACCTTCGACGACGTCATCGACATCATCGAGCTGGAGACCACGGAGGACATCCTCCGCTTCGGCGGCGTCTCCCTAGAGGAGGAGATCCGCGGCGGCTGGTGGGACGCCGTTCGCTCCCGCCTCCCCTGGCTCTTCGTCAACCTCCTCACCGCCGCGGGCGGCGCCACCATCGTCTCCCTCTTCCAGGACACCATCGCCCAGCGGACGGTGCTCGCCGCGCTGATGCCGGTGGTGGCCGGGATGGGGGGGAACAGCGGGACGCAGGCGCTGGCCGTGACGGTGCGGCGGCTCGCGCTCTCCCAGGAGAACCCGGGGCAGCGCTGGGGGATCGTGGGGAAGGAGTTCCTGGTAGGGCTGGGGAACGGCCTCGCCATAGGCCTGGTAGTGGCGGTAATCGCTCTCGTGCTGGACGGGGAGCCGATGCTCGGGCTGGTGGTGATGATGGCGATGTGGATGAACCTCACCGTGGGGAGCTTCGCGGGTGCCTTCGTCCCGATCGTCCTGGAGCGTTTGAAGGTGGATCCCGCCATCGCCTCCTCGATCTTCGTGACCACCTTCACGGACATGGTGGGTTTCTTCCTCCTCCTGGGGCTCGCGACGAAGCTCCTCCTATAGCGGACGCCCTCACCCGAGTTCGCTTCGCCCGCGTAAGTGGGGGGTATGCCCGAGCCTGTCGTTCCAGGTAGTTCCAGGAAAACAGGCAAAAACATCTGAACCGCCAGCCGTCTTCGGTGTATCTTCGCGCATGCTTTCCGAGCTCCGCATCCGTAACTTTGCGCTGATCGACCAGCTCTCCGTCCGCCTCGGCCCCGGGCTCAACGTCCTGACGGGCGAGACCGGGGCGGGGAAGTCGATCATCGTCGGCGCCCTCTCCCTGCTGCTGGGAGAGCGGGCGTCTACGGACGTCGTGCGCGCCGGCACCGACCGCGCCTCTGTAGAGGGGGTCTTCGAGATCGCCGGGCGCGACGACATCGCCCGCTTCCTGGACGAGCGCGGGGTGGAGGTGGAGGACGGGGTGGTAGTGCTCAAGCGGGAGGTGGCAGCCGAGGGGCGCAGCCGGGCGTGGATCAACGGCTCCCCGACCACCGCAACCGTGCTGGGGGAGCTGGGGCGCGTCCTGGTGGACCTGCACGGGCAGCACGAGCACCAGACCCTCCTCCGGCGCGAGGAGCAGCGCACCATCCTGGACGGGTACGCCGGGAACGAGGAGCTGGCGGGGCGCGTGGCGCAGGCCCACCGGGCGCTCCTGGCGGCGCGGCGCGACATCGAGGAGCTGGAGCAGCGGCGCCGGGAGGCGGCGCAGCGGGTGGATTTCCTCCGCTTCCAGCTCGACGAGATCGAGGCGGCCAGGCTCCGCGCCGACGAGGAGGAGGAGCTGGACGACGAGGCGCGGCGCCTGTCCCACGCCGAGGAGCTGACCGAGATCTCCACCACGCTCTACCAGGCGGTGAGCGGCGAGGGCTCCTCCCTCACCTCCCGGCTGGGCGGGCTGCGTCGCACCGTGGACGCCCTGCTCCGCATCGATCCCTCCCAGGCTCCCATCCAGGAGCTGTACGACACCGCCTACTACTCCCTGCAGGAGCTGGGGGAGCGGATGGAGGACTACGCCCGCTCGGTGGAGCACGATCCCGAGCGGCTGGAGGAGATCCGGCGGCGGCAGGACCTCCTCTTCCGGCTGAGGACCAAGTACGGGCCGGAGCTCTCCGACGTGATCGAGACCGGCCGCAGGGCGCGCGCGGAGCTGGACCTGCTGGAGGGCGCCTCCTTCGAGCTGGAGGAGCTGCAGCGGCGGGAGCGCGAGGCCGGGGAGGAGCTGGCGAAGCTCGCCGGGGAGCTGACGAAGCGGCGCACCAGGGCGCTGGCCTCGCTGGCAAGGGAGGTCAACGCCATCCTCCCGGAGCTGGGGATGACCGGGGGACGCTTCGAGGCGGTGGCGCTCCCGCTCCCCTCGGTCGGCTCCCATGGCGCCGAGGAGGTGGAGTTCCGGGTCTCGCTCAACAAGGGGTTCGACCCCCGGCCGCTCTCGCAGGTGGCCTCCGGGGGCGAGCTCTCCCGGGTGATGCTCGCGCTGAAGACCATCCTCGCGCGGCTGGATGCGGTCCCCACGCTGATCTTCGACGAGGTGGATGCAGGGATCGGCGGGCGGGTGGCCCTCCAGGTTGGGGACAAGATGCGCGCCGTGGCGGGGAGCCATCAGGTGTTCGCCATCACCCACCTGCCGCAGATCGCGTCCCGGGCGCACAACCACCTGCTGGTGGTGAAGCGGGAGAAGGGTGGGCGGACCACCACCGAGGTGCAGCCGCTGGAGGAGGAGGCGCGGGTGCAGGAGATCGCCCGGATGCTCGGCGGCGACCCGGAGAGTGCGGTGTCGCTGGAGCACGCGAGGGAGCTGCTGGAACGGGGGGTGGGGGCGGCGTAGGCTCGGGTGCCTGGATACGGGCCGCTCCGGAGCCCGGCAAACTGCGCCGGGCTCTTCCGCAGATTTCTGGTGGGGTACGGCAGGAACGGCGCTCCCACCCCCGACCCCTCCCCACAGGGAGAGGGGTGGCGCGAAGCGCCGGGGTGAGGGCTACCGTGCCGCTCTCCGCCTTGCCCAGAACTGGTAGAAGAGCCGCCCTGCCACCCGCACGACCTTCGCGTCCTCCGCTCCCCCCGTCCCGGTGATGACGTTCTCGTAGGTGAGCCACACCTCCAGCGGGATCCCGGCGCGTCCCGCTGCGAAGGCACCCAGGGTGCTGTAGGTCATCCCGAAGCCGAGGCTCTGGACCGAGCGCGCGGCCACGCTCTCCAGCCCGGCGAGCGCCGACCCCTCCCCGTCCGGACCTTCCTCGTAGACGGTCTCCCCGATCCTCGCGAACCCGTAGCGGCCCGACAGCGCCAGCTCGTCCGTCACCTGGAGGTGCGGTGCCACGGCCACCTCCACCCGGTCACCGGGGTCGCGGCTCACCGTCCGGAGCTCTCCGAGCCGGGGGGAGGGGGGAGCGGGGAGGAGGACGTGGCGCTCCACGTCCTGGGGGAGCAGGGCTGCGTACCGGGCGTACGCTCCCACCCAGAGCCGGCGAGCGAGGGCGAGGTCGGCGAAGAGCGCGGCGGTGGCGCCCGCGTGTCCCGCGTCGGAGACCAGCTCAATCAGGCTGTCGGGCCCGGTGCCCATCGCCGTCGGGAGGCGGACGCCCGCCTCCACAGCGATCCGGGAGCCGGTAAGGCCGGGGGAGAGTGCCCCCGTGGGATTCCCCAGGAGCTGGAGCTTGGCCGCCACCTCCACATCCCCCAGACCGTACTCCCCGCTGCTGGACCGGAAGGCGAGCGTGTCCAGGCGCTCCTCCCGCAGCAGCGCGTTGAGGTCGGCGGGGAGAAGGCCGCGGGTCGGGAGCGGCAGCGGGGTGGGGTCGCCGGTGGCCCGCCGGTATCTCTCCTGCATCGCCAGTCCCACCCTGGAGCCACGCAGCGGGAGGAACGGCTGACGCGCGACCGCCCTCAGCGACACGTCGATCTCGCCCAGCATCCGGGAGAGGCTGTCCCGCTGCGCGGCGGTGAGACTCCCCCGCGTCCCGATCGCCCCCCCGACGATGCGTACTCCGGCCAGTTCGGTCTCCCGGCGTTCGATCGGCACCGTCACCCTCAGGTTGAGCCTTCGCGCCACCCCCACCTCCAGCGAGACCGGGACACGCCGCGCGTCCGCGGCCAGCCCCACGTCCACTATGCCCGGGAGGAGG
>DATAAL010000057.1:0-18831 GCA_036260145.1 Longimicrobiaceae bacterium
CAGTTCGCGCAGCGGGGGAGCTTCTGGTGGCTGGTCGGCGTCATCGTGATCGCCGGCGTGCTCCTGGCGGTGCTGCTGGACTGATCCTTCCCGGGGCCCCGGCGCTTGCCGGGGCCCCGGCGGGGATCAGTCCAGGAGCACCGCCAGGAGCACGCCGGCGATCACGATCACGCCGACCAGCCACCAGAAGCTCCCCCGCTGCGCGAACTGGTCCCGCTTCGCCACCTCCTCCCGTGCCTCGCGCGCCTCGGCGCGCACCGGCTCCTGGACGACCTGCGCCTCCACCGGAGCGGTCGCGACCAGCTCCGTCACCGGGGCGCGGGGAGCGAGGGGTGCCTGCGGCTGCGCGTACTCCTGCGCTGCGGCCCCGAGGGGGGCGGCGAGCAGTACGACGACCAGTGCGAGGATGGTGCGCATGGCTTCCTCCGGCATGAGGGTTCTGGATGTCCTGCTCCCAGGGAGCACGCCACGTCACCGCAAGGAGCATGCTCCTTGCGGAAGGCGCCCCGAGCGTCTGGGCGAAAGTGCCCCGGGGCTGTAGAATTCCGGATCTTCGAGGCCGGCGCACCGGGCACCGGCCGCACCCGTTCCGAGGAGTCTTCGTGAAGCAGCCGCTTTTTTCGATGCGCCGGATGGTGCTTGCCGCCCTTCTCCTCCCCCTGGGGCTCGCCGCGTGCGGCGGTGACACCGGGCAGGGTGCCGAAGCAAAGAACGCGAATGCCGGCGACACCACCGCGGCCCGGCCCGGCACCCAGCAGGGGAACGGCGCGGGGCAGCAGCGACCCGCGACCCGGTACGCCCTCGGGAACAGCGCGGCCGAGGCGCAGCAGTGCCTGCAGCGGCGCCAGGCGCGGCTCGACTCCGCAGCCAGCGCCCTCCGCGCGGATTCCACCGCCAGGCGGCCGGGCGCGGGGAGGGACCCCGTCTTCGCCAAGGAGCAGGGGTGGTATCCCAGGATGCCGGAGTTCCGGGACGGCGCGCTCCTGCCGTGCAACCGCATCGTCGTCTACTACGGGAACCCCAACTCCAAGAGGATGGGCGCGCTCGGAGAGTTCCCGCGCGACGAGATGCTCGCCCGGCTGCGTCGCCAGGTGGACCAGTGGAAGCAGGCCGACCCGAGCACGCCGGTCATCCCGGGGCTGCACTTGATCGCGGTCGTAGCGCAGGGCGACCCCGGGCCCTCCGGGAAGTACCGCGCGCAGATCCGCGACCGGCAGGTCGACTCCATCTACCAGATGGCGAGGTCGATCAACGGCATCATGTTCATCGACGTCCAGGTCGGCACCGACGACGTCCGCAACATCATGCCGCGCTTCGAGGGGTTCCTGAAGCGCCCCGACATCCACTTCGCCGTGGACCCCGAGTTCTACATGCGCGGCGGCGTGGTCCCCGGGCGGAAGATCGGGACGATGTACGCGGCCGACATCAACTGGGTCATGGACGAGTTGACGCGCATCGTCCGGGAGAACAACCTCCCGCCCAAGGTGCTGGTCATCCACCGCTTCACCCGGAACATGGTCCCCGACGTCCAGAACGTCCGCCTCCGCCCGGAGGTCCAGCTGGTGATGCACATGGACGGCTGGGGGGCGCCGTGGCTGAAGTACGACTCGTACCGTGACTACGTCGCCCGCTACCCGGCGCAGTTCACGGGGTGGAAGAACTTCTACCACAACGACACCAAGAAGGGCGACCCGCTCACGCAGCCGCGGGACCTGGTCCAGCTCTGGCCGGAGCCGCTCTACATCCAGTACCAGTAGGGACGGCTGGAACGGCTTTGAACGGCGGAACAGCAGGGAACGGCGGGTCTGGGCGTGCCCCCCGCTGGCGCGGGGGTCGGGCTGCGGCTCCGTAACGCACGATACCACCGTGCGTAACGGAGTCGAGCCCCCGCAAACCGCGCGGGGTCTCGCCCCTTCGGGCCGTCATCCCTCACGCAGCTCCTCGCGCACCGGGACTCCCAGGCGAAGCGTGGAAATGGCCCTCCCCCAGACCTGGGGGAGGGTGGCGCGTAGCGCCGGGTGGGGGCGCCGCGGCGCAGACCCCCATCGCACCCCTCCACCCCTGCGGGTCGCTGCCAGCGGGGGGGGCCGTCCTCCATGTCATTTCCCACTGACCGTCCTCCCCCATGACCGACACCGCCGAACGACTCCTGCTCTTCGCCGTGACCGCCCCGGGGCTGGAGGCACTGTGCGCCGCGGAGCTGGAGGGACTGGGGATCCGGGGCACGGCGGAGCCCGGGGGCGTGGCGTGGGAGGGGACGCGCGCGGAGCTGTACGGCGCGAACCTGCGGCTGCGGACGGCGTCGCGCGTGCTGGTGCGGGTGGCGGAGTTCCGGGCCCGCACCTTCTTCGAGCTGGAGCGGCACGCGCGCCGGGTGTCGTGGGAGCGCTTCCTGGCGCCGGGTGGGGCGGTGAGGCTGCGCGTCACCTCGAAGAAGTCGAAGCTCTACCACGAGGGGGCCATCGCGGAGCGGCTGCTGGACGCGGTGGAGCGTAGCGTCGGCCGGCTGGGGGAGGCAGGGACGGCGCGGAAAAGCGAGGAGGAGGACGAGAGCGCGGACGGACAGCTCTTCGTGGTGCGCTTCCATTACGACCGCTGCACCCTGAGCGCGGACGCCTCGGGCGCGCTGCTGCACCTGCGCGGATACCGGCAGGCGCTGGCGAAGGCGCCGCTGCGCGAGACCCTGGCGGCGGCGATGCTCCTGGGGAGCGGATGGTACGGCGCGGCGCCGCTGCTGGATCCCTTCTGCGGCTCGGGGACCATCGCCATCGAGGCGGCGCTGCTGGCGCGGCGGATCGCGCCGGGGCTGGCGAACCCCGAACGCGAGCCGCGCCACTACGCCTTCCGGGAGTGGCCGGACTTCGACGCGCGGGCGTGGGCGGAGGTGGTGGAGAGGGCCTCGGCGGAGGTGCTCCCTGCGGCGGGGGTCCCGATCCACGCCTCGGACCGGGACACGGGCGCGATCGAGGCGGCGCGGGCCAACGCGGAGCGTGCGGGTGTGCCGGAGGACCTGACGCTGGACATCCGCCCCCTGTCCGCGACCGAGCCGCCCCCGGGACCGGGGTGGCTGGTCACCAACCCGCCGTACGGGGTGCGGGTGGGGGAGAGCGGCCCCCTGCGCAACCTGTACGCCGCGCTGGGACGCCTGGCGCGCGAGCGGCTGGCGGGGTGGACCCTCGCCCTCCTCTCGGCGGACCGCGACCTGGAGCGCCAGGTGAAGGTGCGGTTCGAAGAGGCTATCAGGACGAAGAACGGTGGGATCCCGGTGCGGCTGGTGGTGGGGCGGGCGGAGGAGTGAGTGTGGGAAGCAACGGAATGATTGACATCGGTAATGCGAGCCGTTTTCGTTCAAGCTGGCCGACACGGCCGGGTGTCCCATCACATACACCTACGGTTTCCTGAAACATCTATCTCGGCCGCCAGGAGCGATCTCCCCTCCGCCGGGACCATACCCGGCCACATATAGTGGTGCCAGCAGCTACGTGAGCTTTGCGGCTCCCCCCTAGCTATGCCGAGGAGACATGGCTACGATCCCGTATCCCCCATGAGGAATCACCATGCCCTACGCCGCCTATCCATCCGCGCTCGTACGGGAGGCACCCGGGTCCCGGTCCAGTGTGGATCACCTCCTCTGGGGTGATTTTCTGAGGGAGGAAGGACCCAGGCAGGACGGCTGGGTGCAGGTCAGGGGCCGCGGTGGATCCCCGGGATGGATACGAGAGACGGAGATGACCGACGACCGCCCCCTCGAAGTCTGCTTCGTGGACATCGGACAGGGAGACGGCTCGCTGATCGTCGTGCCGGGGCCGACGCCCGAGGAGGACCGCTTCCTCCTGGTGGATGCCGGCGAGGGCGACAACATGTATCGCTTCCTCCGCTGGCGCTTCAACCTGCAGGGTGAACACGATCGCACCATTGCATTCGCGGCGGTGGTGATCACACACCCGGACTCTGACCATTACAACGGGTTCGGCAGAATCTTCGCGGAGCGCCGGTTCAGCTTCGGCGCGGTGTACCACAATGGAATCGTGGAGCGCGCCGGCAAGGACTCGCTGGGGCCGGTCGCAAAAGGCGAGAACGGTTTGAGCTACCTCACGGAGGTCGTCACGGATCTCCCTGCTCTTCGCCCCATCCTGGAAAACCCCGCCAACAATCGGAAGCTGTACCCGGGAGTCCTCAGGCGTGCCGCAGACGCCGGTGCTGGCGAGATCAGGATGCTCTGCGCGGAGGATGCACACCTGCCCGGGTTCGGGATCGGGGATCGCGTCCAGATCGAAGTCCTCGGCCCGGTACCGGAGACCGGGGCCGACGGCCGGCGACAGCTCAGGCTGTTCGCCGCGAAGAGCGAGCCTGGCCCCACCAAGAATGGGCACTCCATCATCCTGAAGCTGCACTGCGGCGATGTGAGCATCTTGCTAGGCGGCGATCTCAACATCCCCGCAGAGGAGTACCTGCTCCACCATTATACCGGCCGGGATCCAAGCACCGCGGAGGCGGCGGAACGGGAGGCTCTCGTCCTGGACGCGCGGCAGGTGTTCGAAGCCGACTTCGCGAAGGCGTGCCACCACGGCAGCGCCGACTTCTCCAGCCTCTTCCTACGCGCCGTGAACGCCATGGCGACGGTGATCTCGAGCGGGGACAGCGAGCCCCATTGCCACCCGCGGCCCGATGCCTTGGGGGCCTTTGGGAAGCACGGGCGCGGCGACCGCCCGCTCATCTTCAGCACTGAATTGGCGCGCTCCGCGAAGGAGCAGATCAAGGAGCCGAAGGTGCTCCGCGCACTCATCGAGGAGCTCTTCTCGCTCCGCGAGCAGACCACGGATGCGCAGGCGCGAGCCAGAATCCAGCGGAAGATCGACGCCGCGCTCGGCGACCTCGATCGCAGTATCGCCGTGTTTGGTATGATCAACCTCCGGACGGACGGAAGCAGAGCGGTGATCGCGCAGAAACTGGAGGAGCGGCGGTCAGGGACCGGTGAGGAGTGGGACATTCACCGCTTCGAGCAGGACTCCCCCGGGAGTCCGTTGCGGTACCGGCCGAAGCACAGTGCATAGGCCGGAGAGCGGCGCGACGTGAGGGATGCGCGCCCGGCAGGACCGAGACCCCCGGGCGGTGTCCGGGTCTCGGCGGAGTGCGCGCGCGACCCGCCCCCCGCGCCAGCGGGGGGCACACCCACACCCGCCGTTCGAAGCAGTTCAGGACCCCGCCACTCACCTCCGCCGCGTGATCGAAGCCAGCACCTTCCCGATGAACTCGTCCAGGGCCGGGTCCTGGATCCAGCGGACCACCACCACCAGGTCGTTCTCCGGGTCCACGTAGATCATGTTGGTCCCGTTCCCCAGGTGCGCGAACGCAGAGGTCGGCGCGCTGGGGAAGCGCTTCCGCTCGTGGTTCAGGAACCAGTTCATGAATCCGTAGCCCGGCTGCGCGGGCGTCGGGGTCGTCGCCATCCGCACCCACTCCTCCGAGAGCACCTGGCGGTTCCCCCACCGCCCCCGGCGCAGCGTCAGGTAGCCGAAGCGGGCCATGTCCCGAGCGCTGATGAACATCCCCCCGCCCCAGTGCCCGCCCCCGCTCACCGACTGCATCGCCTCCCCGTCCAGCACCACCCAGGAGTTCTCGTAACCGTACCAGCGCCAGGTGGGCGAGGCGCCGATGGGATCCATCACCTGTTCCCGCAGCACCTGCGGGAGCGGGCGCCGCCACACCCCGAGCGCCGCCAGCGCCAGGACGTTGACCCGTACGTCGTTGTACTCGTACGCGGAGCCGGGCTCTCTGCGTGGGCGGGTGCGCCACTCCGCCGGGTTCTCCCCGGGACGGTCGGCCCATTCCGGCTTCCCCCAGAGCGTCCCCTCCCAGTCGCTGGTCTGCCGGAGGAGGTGGTCCCAGGTGATCCGGCGGTTGTGCCCGGAGCCGAACGGGTCCAGGAAGGGGGACTCCCCCAGGCGCTCCGCGCGGCCGCTCCGCCCCCCGGACTCCACCGGGAGCACGGGGCCCACGTAGCCGTGCACCGGGTCGTCGAGGCTGCGGATCAGCCGCCGGTCGTACGCCAGCCCCACCACGGTGGACAGGAAGCTCTTGGTGACGCTGAAGGTCATGTCCACGCGGTGAGGGTCGCCCCATTCCGCCACGATGTACCCGTTGCGCACCACGATCCCCGTGAGGTCGCCGCGCTCCCGGAACGGCCCCACCACCTCCCCGAACGGCTCCCGTCCGAAGCTCTGCGCGTGGGCGATCTCCAGGTTCCGGGGCGCCGGGTTCTCGCGGCTCCGGGCGAAGGCGACTGCCTCGGCCAGGCGGGCGGAATCCATCCCCACCCGCGCGGGGGACCGGCGCTCCCAGGCGTCCCCGGGGCCGGGGTAGTAGACCGCCTGCGTGGCGGCGGGGACGGCGAGCAGCAGGGCTGCGGCGGCGAGGAGACGGGAGGCAGTGTAGCGCATGGCGATTCTCTCCGGGTCGGCGGTGTTCGCGGGAAGATGCGGGATTTCTCCCTCCACCGACAGTCCCGCGGGAGCCGGCGGGACGACCTGGCACGGCGGCCCCGGCCCGTGTAGCTTCGGGGAGCTCGCCGTCCCGCTCCCTCTCGTGAAGAAGGCTCCATGCGGTCTCGCGTCGGTTGGTACCTGGCTCTCGCGCTCCTCTGCGCCGCCTGCTCTCCTCCCGTCCCCGCTCCGGACGAGCTGCGGTCCGTCACGGGAGTGGCCGAGCGGGTGCACGTCTCGGAGAAGGGGATGGGGCGCGCTACCCTCCTCCTTCGCCTGCGGGGGGACTCCGCCCGCTACACCACCCCGCTCCCGCCGGGGTGGGACGAGCCGGAGGAGGTGTCCGCGGCGTGCGCCGGGGCCCCGGTGTCGCTGCGGGTGGACGCGAAGAGCGAGATCTGGGAGATCTCCTGCCGGGGCCGCCGGTACTTCTCCTACCGGGACAAGGTGGGGAGGAGCCGGGACGCCTGGGACATGGGCACCAGCAACCTGGTGGTGGCGGTGCTGGTGGTGGCGGGGCTCGTATGGGGGGTGCTCCGGGCGCAGCGCCGCCGGGGGCCCGAGTAGCCCCACCCGCGGCTCCGCGCCTTCCCCAGCCTTCGCAAAACCATCCCGCTGCCGGGCCCGTAGTGTAGCCGGACGGCGGGCTCTCTCCGCGCTCGCCGCTCACGTCCCTCTCGTACAGGAGGCTCCCTCGTGTCCAGCCTGCTCGGGGCCGTCGGTCTGCTCCTGCTCTCCCTGTTCATGCTCCTGGGCTTCCTGCGCTCCGGAGCCGACGTCGGCGCGCCTGCCACGCTCGCGGCGCTGCTGGTCACCGTGGCGCTCCCCGCGGCGGGGGGCGCGGCGCTCCTCGTCCGGCACTTCGGGCGAGGGAAGCGACTGTCCGAGCGCCGGGAACGGCTGCGCCTCCAGACCATGGAGTCGGAGGTCCTGCGCCTGGCAGGGCGGCACGGGGGCCGGCTGGCGCTCGTGGAGGTGGTCGCGGAGATGGCGGTGACGCCGGAGACGGCGAAGGAGGTTCTCGATTCGCTGGTGAGCCGGGAGCTGGCCGACCTGGAGGTCACCGAGTCGGGCGTCCTGGTGTACTCGTTCCACGACGTGCGTCACCTCGGCGAGAAGCCCCACGCCCGGGGGATCCTCGATGCCTGAGCCGGCGGTGCGCTATCCGTGTCCGGTCTGCCTGGGCGTGCAGATGGAGAAGACGCGCGTGGGGGGAGGTGGGAATCTGGTACTGGACCACTGCCGGCGCTGCGGCGGGATGTGGTTCGAGAAGGGCGAGGTGCAGAAGCTCCGGCGACGCCCGCCAAGGGCTCTCTGGGACCGCGTCTCCCGGCGTGAGAGCCCGTTCCGCGGCCCCTGCCATGGGTGTCACGCCCCGATGGACCGGAGCGCGGCGAAGTGTCCCGCCTGCGGGTGGGAGAACCGGATCGGGTGCCCGGTGTGTGAGCAGCCGATGCAGCGGCAGACGGTGAAGGGGGTTACGCTGGACGCCTGCGGGAGCTGCAAAGGGGTGTGGTTCGACCACGCGGAGCTGGCCGTCCTCTGGAGCCTGAGCCTCGCCGCGGCGATGGCGAAGCACCGGGGCGGTGGGAGCGTCAACCCGTCGTTCTACGGACCGGACTTCCCGGTGGACGCCCTCCTCGACTCGCCGGACCTGGTGTTCCACGGCGCCCGGGCCGCGGGGCACGCGGTGGCGTCCTCGGCGGAGGCACTGGCCCATGCGCCCGAGGCCGCGGCGGGCGTCTTCTCGGTGATCGGCGACGCCGCCGCCGCGGTCTTCCAGGTGGTGCTGGAGATCCTGGGATCGCTGGACTTCTAGCCGGCCCCCTGCAGCTTGAGAGCCGCACCCTCCCTCGTCGACCTCGGGGAGGGTTTTTCGTAGGACGGTTCCGGAGTGGCGCTCCGGCGGGGGGTGACGAACCA
Organism: Longimicrobiaceae bacterium; assembly: GCA_036260145.1. Lineage (GTDB taxonomy): Bacteria > Gemmatimonadota > Gemmatimonadetes > Longimicrobiales > Longimicrobiaceae > JAFAYN01. The sequence goes on from DATAAL010000057.1 coordinate 8,406, forward strand.
CGACGGCGACCTGCCGTTGCCGTGCTCCCCCTTCCCCCGCACGCGGGGGAAGGGGGTCGGGGGGATGGGGGGCGCCGTTGCGTGAGGGATGACGGCCCGAAGGGGCGAGACCCGGCGGCAGTTGGCCGGGGCTCGACTCCGTTAGCCAGCGTAGTGTGCTGGCTTACGGAGCCGCAGCCCGACCCCCGCGCCAGCGGGGGGCACGCCCAAACCCGTGGTCAAAAAGCCGTTATCAGTTCATCCCCGCATCCACCGCCCGTGGTAGAACCGGGTGTAGAACTTGGCCCCGGTGCTGTCCTTGTAGTCGTACTGCCCGTCCCCGTTGCCGTAGACGTCGCCCGGGTCGGTGGCCCGGCACGACACGCACCGCAGCTTGGTGGGCCACACCGTGTTCCCGCCGTACGGCTGCCCGTTGTAGGTGAGCGACTCGCCGTAGGCCACGCGTGAGTGCACGTGCTCGTCCCAGGGACCGCCCGTCCGGCCGGCGTAGCCGATCACGGTGTTCATCCCCACCGAGGCGCCCCAGGTGATCCCCGAAGCGATGCTGGTGAGGTGTGCCATGATGGCCCGGTAGCTCCCGTTGCGCACCACCACGTAGTTGCCCAGGGTGTAGTAGCCCTCGCTGTCGTAGTAGTCCCACCCCGCCCACTCCACCGTCCCCTTCAGCGCCGAGTACACGTTGGCGTTCCGGTGCGCCGGCCAGTCGTTGGCGTAGTACTGGTTCAGCAGGTACGGCTCGCACTTGCGGACGTGGTACCCCTGTCCCCACCAGCTCCCGTAGTTCCCGCTCATGGCGCTCCACCCCGGGTCGTTGGGACGGAGGTTGTAGTAGGTGCCGGAGTAGGTGGTGGTGTAGCCGCTGTAGAAGCGGTTGGTGTAGTCCCACACCGTCTGCCAGAAGAGGCCCCCTGGCTGCCCGAACTCGCACGCCGCGGCGGCGTTGGCCGGATGCGGCGTGGGTGCTTCCTCCGCGAGCGGCGGCTCGCCGCCCTGCTCCGCGGTCAGCGCGACGCGCTCGGCGTGCGCCGCGGCGTTGAGCACCATCTGCTCCGGCGGCGGCGCGGCGCGCGTGGCCTTCTCCACGGGGGTCAGCCCCAGCGACCCGACGGGGCGCCGCGGCGCCTCGAAGCGCAGGCTCGCCAGCAGCGCCCGGGCCCGCCCGTCCAGCCCCGGCTCCCGGGTCCACAGCCCGATGCGGTACACCCGGGTGCCGTCGGCCACGTACACGAGGGTGTATGGATCGGTGCCGGGGAGCCCGCTCACCGCCGTCCCCCGCAGCCCCTCGCCCACCTCCACCTTGGACCGCACCAGGGGGAACTCCGCGTACTTCCGCATCAGCTCCCGCACCAGCCCCCCGACCTGCTCCGGGGTGGCCTGGTAGGCGAGGGAGACGCGCGCTACGGGGGAGCGGTCGTGCTCCCCCATCTTCGGCCCAGCGGGGTCGAAGAGGGCGAAGCCGTAGGTGTTGAACAGCACCAGGTCCTTCTCGACCCGCCACTCCTCCGGGACGGCGAGGGTGACGCCCACGACGTCGTCGCGGACGGTCTTCGAGGCGGGCGTGTCGGGATCCGGCGCGGTGGGGGGCTGGTCCGCGCACGCGGCCAGCAGCGCGGCGCAGGACAGGAGGAGCGCTGTGCGTTTCATCCGGCCTCCAGTGTGGGGGATGGGGGAGCTGCGGGGTGGCGGGGAAATGGCCCCTGCTGATCTCCCGCACATCCGGTACCACGACGTGGCGGGAACGGAACGGCCGGGCCGTGGTCCTGCCGTCCTGAGGTCAGCGGTCCCGGGCGCCGAGGAAGGCGATGACGTCGCGGGCGAAGCGGTCCGGCTCGTCCACGTACATGAAGTGGCCGCTCCGCTCGTACTCCAGGAACCGGGCGTCGGGGAGCCGGCGCGCCAGCTCGCGCAGCCCCTCGGGACGCGCGGCGCCGTCGTGGCGGCCGGCGATCACCAGCACGGGCAGGGTGATCCGCTGGTGCCCGGTGAAGCGGTAGCGGTCGAAGAAGCCGCTCCGGCCCAGCGCCCGGCCGATCTCGCCGGTGTTGCGGAGCCCACCCACGGTGTCGGCGGCGTTGACCCGCGCGGCGACGGCCGGGTCGGGGAACATCAGCTCGGTGGTGTAGGCGTCGTGCTCCTCCCGGCTGCGAAAGGCGCGGAACTCCAGGTCGCAGTCGCTCCGCCGGGTGCCGTCCTCCCGCAGCGTGTCGCCGCGGACGCGGGCGTACGCCTCGGGGCGCAGCTCGGCCAGCCGCTGCGCCCGCAGCGCGCACTGGATGGGGACGTCCCAGAGGCCCGCGGCCAGGACCGCGCGGGACACGCGCCCGGGGTACTTCGCGGCGTACTCCAGCCCCAGGGTGACGCCGAACGAGTGCCCGATGATGGCGATCTCCGGCACCCCGAGCGCGCGCCGGAGCGCCTCGACGTCCTCCACCAGCGTCGGCATGGAATAGTCCCCGTTCGGCGCGCGGTCGGAGCGGCCGCTCCCCCGCTGGTCGAAGTAGACCATGCGGAGCCGGGGCTCCAGCCGGGGGCCGACGAGCGCGGCGAAGCCGTGGCTCCCCTGCCCCGGCCCGCCGTGCAAGAACACCACGGGGGGCGCGTCCGCGGGCGCGTTGCCCGCCACGCGGTACCGGAGGCGCACGCCGTCGGCCGCGACGGCTTCGTGGGAGCCTGGGCGCAGGCCGGCAGGCAGGGTGTCCACGCCGGCGGCCGTTCCGGCGGTCGTCAGCGACGAGGCACGGGCAGCCCCGGCAACGAGCACGATCGCAGAGGCCCTACCCTGCGCGGGACAGGACCGGGCGACCGGTCCCTCCACGTAGACTTCCACCGTGTCGCCCACCCGCACGTCGGAGAGCGCGGCCCACCGCAGCTCCCCCCCGCCCGTGCGCCGGAGGTAGCGGGTCTGCGCGTCGGCCGTGGCCTGGATGCCGCACGACTGCCCGGAGCCCGGGGTCGGCTGGACCAGGATGCCGGTTGCGGTGGCGCGGTGGGTGATCGACTCCACCGGGCCGCGCACGTAGAGTGACCCGGCGGGTGGGGCCTGGGGCGCCTGCGAGACGGCGCCCGCGCACGCGGCTGCCAGCGAGGCGGCGACGGCCAGGCGGACGAGCTGCGCTGCTGTACGGCGAACGGGCACGATGTACCTCCGGGTGTGGTCCGATCCTGCATCGGACGGACGAGACGCTTGCACGAACACTCCTGTCAGACGGTCGGGGACCCGGCTCTGTCCGGGATCCGGCCCGCGGCGGGGTCGGACAGGGCGAAGGGAAGCTCGAACAGGGCCATCCGGAGTCACGACAGGCTCACGACCCCAGCTCCTTCAGCGCGGTCCCTCCCGTCCTGAGGGAAGCGCCGAGCGAGCGGATGCGGTTGCCCGAGTCCTCCAGCGCCGTGCTCATCCGCTCCAGGCGCTCGGTGGCGGTGCGGAGGTCGTCGGCCAGGTTGGCGTCCAGGAGGTCGGCCCCGGAGCGGATGCGGGTGCGGAGGGGGGCCAGGAAGTCCGGGTGCTGCTGGCCGACGCTCACCCCCGTCACCAGCTCGGGCTGTCCGAGCCCGATCATGCTGAGGTTGAAGCGCTGCTTGGTGAAATCGATCGAGGGGACCGTAACCTGGTCGAGCGCGTCGGCGGCTGCGCGGACGTCGCCCGCGATCGCCTGGAGCTGGAGACGGGCCTGCTCCAGCGCCGCCGTGGCCTCCCTGAGCACCCCGGCGGCGTTGACCCCGGCCGCCGCATCGCCGCCCAGCGCGTTCCCCGCCAGCACGGCGCCGTCCCCGGCGGTCTCCAGCCCCTCGCCGGCTGCACGCATGGCGGGCGGGAGGCGCTCCAGCAGGGGGATGAGCTGGTCCGAATTGTCCCAGAGGTATCGCAGCACGGTGAGCAGGTTGCCGAGTCGGGCCATGGGGCGCCTCTCCGGTGAGGGGTTCGGAAGGATACGGGGAGCGACGGCGGGCGGGCGGTTCTACTCCTCGACGCTCACGGGGGAGAGGTGCCGGACCTCCACGGGGAGCAGCGTCTTCAGCGCCTCGGCCACCAGGCTGCGGTGGCAGTGCGCGGGATCGGCCTCCAGGCACAGCAGGCACGCCCGGCGGCCGGAGCGCACCAGCCCCGCCAGGGTTTCGAGGTCGGCCAGGGCGGCCGGCGTCTCCAGGTGCTCCCGGAAGACCGCGTGCATCTCCTCGTGGCGGCCGGCGCGGGCGGCCGCGCGCCCCTCCGCGGGGGTGCCCAGTCCGCGCAGGTGCAGGTACTCGATCCCGGCCTCTTCGAGGTGGGCGGCCAGCCGGCTCTTGGCGAAGCCCGGCCGGCGCGAGCGTGCCATGGCGCGGACATCCACCAGCAGGTCTACCCCCTCGGCGCGCAGGGTCTCCAGGAAGCCCTCAACCGTGGCGCCCTCGTACCCGATGGTGGCGATGGATCTCATGCGTGGTGCTCCCGGACAGGATGTCAGGCCGCGGTCAGAACCGCAGCACGCCGAGCAGGTTGGAGAAGTCGTCCGTCCAGGGCCGCAGCCCCGGCCACACCGGGAGCGGCACCCAGCGGGGGTCCTGGAGCAGCGTCCCCAGGTCCTCCTCCCGCCGGGCGAGCACCGCCCAGGTGGAGGCCGAGCCGTAGCGGCTGTCCGCCGCGTCCGCGCTCCCCACCCTCGCCACCAGCCCCCGCTCCCGCGCCAGCGCGCCCAGCACCGGCTCCAGCTCCAGGTAGCGGTTGCTGAGGTGGAAGACCAGCACCCCCCCCGGCGCGAGCTTCGCCAGGTACAGCCCCAGCGCCTCGCGGGTGATGAGGTGGATGGGGATGGCGTCCGAGCTGAAGGCGTCCAGGAGGATCAGGTCGTACGACCGGTCCGGCACCTCCGCCAGCGACAGGCGCGCGTCGCCCAGCACCACCCGGATCCCGGAGGGGGAGTCGGCCAGGTAGGTGAAGAGCCGCGGGTCGCGGGCGATGCGCACCACCGCCGGGTCGATCTCGAAGTACGTCCACCGCTCCCCGGGAGCGCCGTACGCGGCGCTGGTCCCTGTCCCCAGCCCCACCACCGCCACCCTCCGCTCCGGCCGCCGGGGGAGGGAGGCGAAGACCTGCCCCAGCGGCCCTCCCCTCCGGTAGTAGGTCAGCGGCTCCCGCCGCTCCGCGGGGTCCAGGCTCTGCGCGCCGTGCAGCGTGGTGCCGTGCACCAGCGAGTGGAAGCGGCCCGCGTCCTCCACCTCCCGCACCGTGTACCGCCCGAAGAAGGTACGCTCCGCCAGGAGCACCCTCCCCCCCCGCTGGTCGTTCAGCACCCCCAGGAGGAGCACCGCCCCCACCCCCAGCGCCAGCCGCACGGGAGAGCGGGCGAACCACACACACACCACGGCCACCAGCGCGGCGGTCCCCGCGAACTTCAGGTCGATGGCCGGCGCCGTGAACACGCTGGAGCGGGTGATGGGGACCAGCACCGCCAGGAAGCCCAGGGGGAGGAGCCAGTCCAGGACCCGGGAGGACCGCGTCTCCGCCCCTCGCGGCCGGGGGCGCACCGCGCAGGCGAGCGCCACCGCCACCGGGTACTCCACCAGGTGCGCGAACACGGCCGGCGCCATCAGCACGTTGAAGATCCCCCCGAGCACCCCGCCGACGGAGAGCCACAGGTAGAACTCCGTCAGCCAGCGCACCGGGGGCCGGCGCCGGGCCAGCTCCCCGTGACACACCATGGCCGTCACGAACAGGAGCGCCAGGTGCAGCGGGATCAGCAGCATGGGGTTGTACGAGAACCCCAGGAAGATCAGCACCGCCACCGCCACCACCAGGCTGGGCTGCAGCCGCAGCATCAGCACGTGCGGGATCGGCGGGCGCCGGGCGAAGGTAAGCGTGAGGGTGAGCAGGTAGATGGCGAGCGGCACCACCCAGAACATCGGCGCCGGGGCGATGTCCGTGGTGATGAGGGTGGTGACGCTCAGAAAGAGGCTCGACGGCACGAAGGCCAGCAGCACCCAGAAGGAACGCTCCCGCCAGGAGACCGGCGATGCCTCCTCCACCGGGGACGGCGCCTCCGCCACGGGGAGATCCCGCCGCGACCCGCGCAGCGCCACGGCACACGCCCCCACCAGCAGGATCAGAAGCCCGTACCCCGCCGCCCACGCTGCGCTCTGCTCCGCCAGCCGGAGACGCGGCTCCAGGAAGAGGGGGTAGCCGAGGAGCGCCAGCATGCTCCCCAGGTTGCTGGCGGCGTACAGGAAGTACGGGTTCCCGGCGTCGGGGTGCCCGGTGTGGGCGAACCACCGCTGCAGGAGCGGTCCCGTCCCCGACAGGGCGAAGAAGGGGAGCCCCACCGTCGCCGCCATCCGCAGGAGGAGCCAGGGGATCGGCGCCGCACCCCCCTCGGGGCCCTCGCCGCCCACCGCGATGGGAAGGGCGAGGAACGCGACGGCGAGGAGCGCCAGGTGGACCCCCGTCTGCCCGGTGACGGGGAGGGCGCGCACCGAGGCGTGCGCGTACAGGTACCCGGCCAGGAGCGCGGCCTGGAAGAAGAGCATGCAGGTGTTCCACACCGCGGGCGTTCCGCCCAGCAGCGGGAGCACCATCCTGCTGAACATCGGCTGCACCAGGAAGAGCAGGAAGGCGCTCAGGAAGATGGCCGCGGTGAAGACGGCCAGGGCCGCCGGCCGCGAGGGGGGTGCGGCCCGGGCGGCGAGCGTGCTCATGCGTGGACGGTCCGACCGGCGACCTCCCGGAGGACGTCCAGCAGGGCGGCCACGTCCTCCGCGTCGTTGTACACGTTGGGGCTGACGCGGAGCGAGCTCCCGCGGACGGACACCGCCACCCGCCTCTCCGCCAGCGCCGCCTGCAGCTCGCGCGGGTCCAGGCCGGAGGGGGTGCGGATCCCGAAGAGGTGCGCCCCCCTCCAATCGTCATCCTCCATCGTGTACCCCAGCTCCCGTACCTCCTCGACCAGCCCGGCGGTCAGCTCCCAGCAGTATTCCTGGATCCCCTCCGGCGTCCACTCCAGGAGCTGGTCCAGCGTGGCGGCGAACATGGGGAGGAGGATCGGGCTGGAGCGCTCGCCCACGTCGTAGCGGAGAGCGCCGGGCTGGTAGCCGTCCCGGTACTGCACCAGCGCGCTGAAGTCCTCGCTCCCCTCCCGGTTGATCCAGTTCTCCTCCAGCGGTACCCCCCCGTCGAACCGGGGGCCGAAGTACGCCGCCCCGACCCCGTACGGCCCGAGGAGCCACTTGTACCCCGCGCAGACCAGGGCGTCGGGCTGGACGCGCTGCACGTCGAAGGGGAGCGCCCCCACGGACTGCGTCCCGTCCACCACCAGCGCCGCCCCCACCTCCCGGGTCCGGGCGCCGATCGCCTCCAGGTCGAAGCGCGTCCCGTCCGCCCAGTGCACGTGCCCCAGCGCCACCAGCGCCGTACCTCCGTCGATCGCCTCCAGGATGCGCGCGTTCCACCCCTCGCCCCGCCCGGGGCCGTCCCCGGGAGGCGCGACGGTGCGCACCTCCGCCCCCCTCTCCCGGGCGAGCCGTAACCAGGAGTACACGTTGCTGGGGAACTGCTCGTGCGCCACCACCAGGTTCTGTCCACGCCGCAACAGGAGGTTCCGCGCCACGGTCGCCAGACCGTACGAGGCAGCCGGGATGATGGCGATGCGCTGCGGGTCGGGGGCGTTGACCAGGCGCGCGAACCTCCGCCGCACCCCGTCGGGATCCGAGAAGAAGTCGGCAGCGGTGATGGAGGTGGGGTCGCCCTTCCGTCTCACCCCCTCGATCCCGGCCTCCTGCACCTGGCGGGAGAGCGGGCCCATATAGGCGCAGTTGAGGTAGTGCAGCCCCTCCGGGAGGGAGAACAGCTCCTTCTTGCAGGTCAGCATTCGATTCCGACGGGCTGAGGTTCACGAAAGCAGGGAGGGGGGAGCACGACGAGAGAACGGCTCCAGACTACGCAGTTTAGCCACTCTCCTGTGTGCAGGGGACACGCCCACACCCGCTGTTCAAAGCGGTTCCGGATCATCGCACCAGCGGCGCCAGTAGCCGCACCGCGAACACGATCACCACCATCCCCGCCAGGTCGAGCAGGATCCCGTAGCGGATCATCCGCCCCAGGGGAATGTATCCGGAGCCGTAGACGATGGCGTTGCACGGCGTGGACACCGGGAGCATGAATCCCAGGCTCGCCGCCAGGGTAGCGCCCAGCGCCGGCTGGAACGGGTCGACCCCCGAGGCCGCGGCGATGGAGATCACCACCGGGACGACCATGTTGGCCGCCGCCGTGTTGGAGGTGGCCTCCGACACCACCACCGCCACCACCACCGAGGCCACCAGCAGCCCCAGCTCCCCGCTCACCGGGAGGAGCCCCGTCAGCCCGCGTCCTACAGCCTCCGCGAGCCCCGTCTGGAAGGAGAGCACCCCCAGGGCGAACCCCCCGCCGTACAGGAGCACCACGCCCCAGTCGATCTTCATCGCCTCCTCCCAGGTGATAGCGCGACCGCCGTCGGCGCCACCGGGGAGGACGAAGAGGAGGAGCGCGCCGACGAGCGCCGCCACCGCCTCGGGAACGCTGCGGTTGACGGCCTGGTAGAGCGTGCTCCTCTCCCCGGCCACCAGGGCGATGATCCCGGGGACCACCCAGAGCGTCACCGTCACCGCGAAGGCAATGACCACCGAGCGCTGGCCCCGCGTCCAGGGGCCGAGGCGGTCGCGCTCCCGGCGGATCAGCTCCGCGCTCCCGGGGATCTCCCGCACCCCCGCCGGGGAGAGGAGGTTGAGGTACAGGTAGAGGATGGCGTAGAGCACCGCCACCACCGGGACCCCGATCATCATCCAGCGGAAGAAAGAGAACTCCACGCCCAGCAGCTCCCGCATGAAGCCCAGGCCGATCAGGTTGGGGGGCGTCCCCACCGGCGTCGCCAGCCCGCCGATGGAGGCGGAGAACGAGGTCATCAGCATCAGCCCCGTGGCGTAGCGCGGGTCCACCCGCGCCCCGCCCTCCTCCGCGTACAGGAAGGCCAGGATCGACATCCCGATCCCGAACATCATCGCCGTCGTGGCGGTGTTGGAGATCCACGCGGAGATCGCCGCGGTGGTGGCGCCGAAGGCCAGGAGGATGCGCCCGGGTCGCGCGCCGATCCAGCGGATCCCCAGCACCCCGTACGCCACCCGCCGGTCGAGCCCGTGCAGGAAGATGGCCCGCGACAGGATGAACGCCCCGATGAAGAGGAACATCAGCGGGTCGGCGAAGGGGGCGAACACCTCCCGGGCGGGGGCCACTCGCAGCGCCACGCTCAGCGTCGCCCCCAGGAGAGCGGTCGCCGGGAGGGGGAGCGCCTCGGTGACCCAGAGGACCACCACTGTGGCGGTGACGGCAGCCAGCCGGTGCGCTTCCGGCTTCAAACCGTCCAGCGGCGCCAGGAGGAGGGCGACGAAGACCAGGGGGGCCAGGATGGCCCCGGCGCGCTGGCGGAGCTGCTCGAAGCGCTGCTCGCCGGCGGTGAGAGTCCCCGGGACGTAGGCGGGACGGGTCGTCATCCTGGGCGGGACGGGGTGGTGCGAGAGCGAACCGGTGGCCTCCGTAGAAGAGTACCACCCGTCGCCGCGTTTCGCACCCCGGAGCCCGGTCTATCGCTGCGCGCGGGCAATCGCGGCGAGCCGGGAGTCGATCTCCGCGCGGGGGACCCAGCGCCCGCGCACCATGACGCCCGAGAGGCGAGACACGTTCCCCACGTCCGCCAGCGGGTCGGCGTCCACCAGGAGGAGGTCGGCGCGGTTCCCAACGGCGACGGTCCCGAAGCGGTCGGCGTTCCGGAAGTACTCCCCTACGTTGCGCGTCCCGGAGCGCAGGATCTCCCAGGGGGTCATCCCCGCCTCCGCCATGCGCCGCAGCTCCCGGTGCAGCGAGAACCCGGGGACGGAGAACTGCTGCGGAGCGTCCGTCCCCATCAGGATCCGCACCCCGCCGCGGTTCAGCGCCCCGAGGAGCGCCATCCGGTTGTGGATCACCCGCCGGGCCACCGCCGTGTCGAACTGCGGGTTCGCCCGGCGCTCGCGGTACAGGCGGGTCCAGGTCTCCACCTGCTGGCGCGGGACGTAGCGCAGCTCCGGGTAGGCGAGGAGCGAGTCCGGCTCCGGCACCCCGAACAGCACCTCCCAGAGCGCCATGGTGGGCACCATCCACGCCCCGGCCTCCCGGGTGCGCCGCACGACCGCGGCGAGCGAGTCGGGGTCGAGCGGCCCCTCGTCCCCGTTCAGGTACTCGATATAGCCGTCCAGGTGGTCGAAGGTCTCCTGCCCCATCTCCAGCGCGTGGAGGAGCCCCACCTCCGCCGGGACGTGCCCGCCGAAGCGGATCCCCACCTCGCGCGCCGCGGCGGCCATGGCGTCGTACTCGGCGCGGGTCAGCCCGGGGTGGACCTTGAGCAGGTCCCACCCCTCGGCCTTCTGCTCGCGGACCATGCGCGCGGCC